>JBEBFX010000215.1:0-4583 GCA_040081735.1 Alphaproteobacteria bacterium
GCGGTGCGTATTGTTAAGTTCCTTTTCATTCTCAAGGGCAAGTTGCAGCTCCGCCGCCTGCGCCTGTAACGCCGCTTCCTGCTGCTTATAGCGGGTGATATCGGAATGCAGGACGATGGTGTCGCCGCCGGGGGTGCGCGCGCGGGTAATATTCAGCCAGGTTCCGTCCGCGCGTTTGATTTCGTCTTCTGCAACACCCTGTTCAAGCCGTTCAAAACACTGCCGCCAATTCAGTTTTTCCGCTTCGCTTTCTGCATGGGCGACAAGTTTTCCGGCGACATCCCTGAGCTCGATCCCGGATTTTCCGGCCATGGGCAAGTTGCCTTCATTTGACGCCCATATGCGAATGCCTGTGGATAGCCGCGAATTGATGAACCAGATCGACAGGCTGAGCCAAAGTCTCATGCATTCAGATGACCTGCTGGCAGCGGGTTAGACCTCGGCCCAGCGGCGCAGCAGGTTGGAATAGACCTTTGTGAGACTGTCGAATTCCGGGCTTTTGCCATCGCGCCTGAAAATGGCGCGCCGGACATTATCCAGCTCGAACAATGTTTCCCGCTGGTTGGCCTCGCGCACATAACTTTGCACCCATCCAACAGAGGCATCGCGCACGCCGCTGGTTACCTCGGCGACCCGGTGTAAACTGGTCGAGGGATAAAACACCGCCTGACCCGCCTGTAATTTGAAAACCTGTTCGCCCGAGGTGGATTCAATAACCAGTTCACCCCCTTCATACGTATCCGGCTGGCTGAGAAACAGCGTAAAGGAGATGTCGGATCGCACCGCATCCCCGCCGCCCGCATCGCGTCCCATCAGGGCGTCATCCACATGGCTGCCGTAGGACATGCCGGTTTCATAGCGGTTGAACAACAGGGGGCGAAAGCGCCTTGGCAGCATAGCCATGGCAACGACGCTGTGGGATTCTATGTGCGACAGCAACTTTTGTTGCAGTGACTGGGCGCCGGACTGGCTGGCGGGCATCTGCAAATTATGTTTGACCTGGCGCGCATGCCAGCCCGCGCTTATTTTGCCGTCCACAAATTGGCTGGCGGCAACGACAGCCTGGGCTTCGTGCAGAAGTTCAACAGGAAGCATATCTGCAATGCATAAAATCACATATTTCTCCTGTCCATTGAATAAGCCACTGATTATACTCTTATACCGGTCCCATTTGGCGCTGGAATAATAATCTGTTGTAGAAATATATTTTTGAGAATAATTATTAATATCATTTATGCGCTTAATTGAGGGTTATTGCGATGTCTGAAAACAAAACAAAAATCTGGCTTGGCATTGGCGGCTATCTGATGCTGGGCGCCGGTGGCGTGCCGGCCGGGGCCGCTGGCGAAGGGCAACTGATCATGGCGCAAATCATGCACGCGGATCATGCTGCAAAATCCGAAGGAGGTGAAGGTGGCGAAGGAGGTGAATCCGGTTACACCAATGAAGATCCGGATCAGGTTTTTGCCGTGAATCTGTTGCTGGCGAAAGGCCATCTTCATATTTCACAGGAAATGGCGGGGTTAGGTCTGTGGGATTTTTCAGCGGCCCATGCCCAGCATCCGGCGGCGGAAATCTATAACAATGTCGCGCCAGAACTCAAAAAGCGCGGCGCCGCCCCGTTCGAGGCGGAGCTTGAGGCCCTGGTTGAACAGGTTATCGAGAATAAATCCGGCGCGGCCCTCGATCAGGCCTACGCCACGGTAATTGCGAAAATCGATGCGGCAGCGGCTACATTGGATGTCTCCAAGCGCACATCGCCCGCTTTCACCATGGCGTCGGCCATGGCGCTGTTAAAGCAGGCCAGTGCAGAATATGTGATCGGGGTGTCCGGCGGCAAAATCGTCAATCTGCAGGAATATCAGGACGCCAATGGCTTCATCTGGGTGGCGGATCAGCTTATTTCGAGTCTTGATCAGGGCTTGCCTGGCATGCCAGAGATAACGGCGGAACTGGTGAAGCTAAAATCATTCTGGTCCACGGCGGCAAGGATGGACAGTATGGCAACGCCTGAATCAGACGTTCTGGGGTGTATTTCCCGCATCGAATTGAAGGCGGGCAAGATCAAATAATTTCTGTCTGTTATAGGCTCAGGCCCTGTAAAAGGGTTGGCATGAACGATCAGACGGCACTGCCGCGTTGCCTGTTACAGATTATTCCGTCGCTGGATGCGGGCGGGGCCGAGCGCGCCTGTCTGGACATTGCAGACGCCGTTCATGTCCAGGGCGGCCAGGCGCTGGTCGTCTCAACCGGCGGCCGCATGTCGGCGGAACTGGCAAGCCTTGGCGGTGAGCTTGTCACGCTGCCGGTTGCCAGTAAAAATCCGCTTGTCATGCTGGTCAATGTGTTCCGCCTGGTAAAACTGATCCGTGAACGAAAGGTTGATCTGGTGCACGCCCGGTCGCGCGCCCCTGCCTGGAGCACCTGGCTGGCGGCGCAGCTTGCCGGGGCGCCTTTCGTCACCACGTTTCATGGCCTCTACAGCTCTGAAAATCTATTCAAGCGCCTATATAACAGCGTCATGCTGCGCGGTGTGCGGGTAATTGCCGGTTCGCACTTCATGGCAGCCCATATCCGCGCGGCGTATAATCCGTTAACGGACCATATTTGCGTTATACCGCGTGGCGTGGACACGCGGCGTTTCGATCCATCGTCCGTAGCGCCGGAGCGGGTGATGGCCCTGCGCCGGGAATGGAAAATTCCTGACGGGGCGCAGATTGTGCTGCTGCCCGCACGGCTGACGCGATGGAAGGGGCAGCTATTGTTTGTTGAGGCGCTGACGATGCTCGAACGGCGTGACGTGATTGGCGTGCTGTGCGGGGACGCCCAGGGCAGAGACAGTTACGAGCAGGAAATATGGGCGCTGGCGCGCCATCACCAGATTGCGGCGCAGTTGCGCATTACAGGCAATGTTGCAGATATGCCTGCGGCGTACGCAGCGGCGTATATTGCGCTATCGGCCTCCAGCGACGCCGAGGCGTTTGGCCGCGTTCCCGTCGAGGCAATGGCCATGGGATGCACCATAATTGCGGCGGACCATGGCGGCGCGGCGGAAACCCTGCACCCTGGCGGCGGCGGTCCGGCATTTGGCATTCTGTTTGCGCCGGGTGACGCGGCCGGCCTTGCGTTGGCCCTGCGGCAGGGTCTTGAAACGCCGCGCGGCGGCGGGGCGCAACAGGTTACGGCTGCGCGCGCCCATGTCCTTGCGCATTATTCCACCGCCGCCATGTGCGCCCGGACACTGGCCCTGTACCGCGAAATATTGGCTGGATGATGCAGCGGATTCTGGTGATAAAACTGGGTGCGCTGGGTGATTTTGTGCTCGCCATGGGGCCGTTCAGGGCCATTCGCAACCATCATCCGCAGGCGCATATTACCCTGCTGACGACACCGGCCTTTTCCGAAATGGCGGAGGCTTGCGGATATTTCGATACGGTCTGGACCCATGGCCGCCCTGCCGCGCAGGATATTGCCGGTCTGTGGCGGCTTTTGCGTTCCCTTCGCGGCGGACGGTTTGACCGGGTCTATGATCTGCAAACATCAACCCGGTCAGGTTTCTACCGCAAGTTCATGCGCAAGGCTGAATGGTCGGGCATTGCTGCGGGGTGCAGCCATCCCCATGCCAATTCCCGGCGGGATTTCATGCACACGCTGGACCGGCAGGCCGAACAATTGGCCATGGCGGGGATTGCGGATGTGCCGCCGCCGGATCTGTCCTGGGTTCAGACCGGACTTGACCGTTTTAACTTGCCGTCAGACGGCGCCTATGTGTTGCTGGTTCCGGGCGGATCGGCGCACCGTCCCGCCAAGCGCTGGCCTGCGCAGCTTTATGGCGAACTGGCCCTATGGCTGCGTGAACAGGGCTGCCTGCCGATTATCCTGGGATCAGGGGCCGAATTCGCCCTTGCCGACGAAATCGAGGCGATTTGCCCGGCCGCCGTCAGTTTTGTGGATCGCACCGGTTTTCTGGAAATTATCGCTCTGGCCCGGCGCGCCCGCCGGGCGATCGGCAATGACACCGGCCCGATGCATCTGATTGCAGCGGCCGGCTGTCCATCGCTGGTGTTGTTCTCGGGGGCCAGCGATCCCGCCCTGTGTGCGCCGCGCGGTGCGAATGTCACGATACTTCGCCGGGAACCATTGTCTGATCTGGCGATCAGCGAGGTGGCAACCCGGCTTAATCTTCTGTAAGATCATTTTTCAGAAAGATTCACTTGCGATTAAGGCGCCGGTGAATATTGTCTGGCCGTAACATTGATAATTATCGAGAGGTTTACACCATACGCCGACCAATGACAGCGACGCCGTCCCGCGAGGGACCGCGCGTAAATGAAGAAATAGACGTGCCGAATGTCCGGCTGATTGACGGCGAAGGCGCCCAGGTTGGTGTTGTAACCACACGGGCGGCCATTCAGGCGGCCATGGCTGCGGGGCTTGATCTGGTGGAGGTGTCGCCCAACGTCGATCCCCCCGTCTGCAAGCTTCTGGATTATGGGCGTTTCAAATATCAGGCCCAGAAAAAGGCCAACGAGGCGCGCAAAAAGCAGAAGATCGTCGAAATTAAAGAAATCAAGATGCGGCCC
>JBEBFX010000216.1:0-4532 GCA_040081735.1 Alphaproteobacteria bacterium
CGATCAGCCGGTTCAGATCGTCGTAGGCGAAGCTCTGGTTGCCCGCAGGCTTGCCGGAGGTGGTCTGCGCATCACTGATGGCGGTGACGTTGCCTGCCGTGTCATAGGTGTAGCCAAGGTTCTGCACACCCGTGGCGGCGATGCCGGTTAGCCGGTAATCCGGGTCAAAGGTCTGGCTCAGCACAATCCCATTGCCAAAACCAAGCCCCGTCAGCGGCCCGAACGGCGCGTAGGTGATGCCCGACGCCACCGTCACAGGCGGGGCGCTGGCGTTCAGTCTGGTGCTGACGCCCACCACCCGGCCCAGCCCATCGCGCGTGTAATTAACAATGCGGCCAGAGGGATAAGTGAGCGTGACAAGATTATCCGCAAGATCGTAGGCGAAGCCGGTCACATAGCCAAGCCCGGCAATGGTGCGGGTCTCAAGGATCACATTACCGCGCGCGTCATAGGCGTAGGCGTGGGCGCCCGAGGCGTCGGTGAGGCTGGTCAGGCGTCCAACGCCCTTGTTGCCGCCCGCGGTGGCGTCATAGACATAGGCCACATTCTCCGCCGGGGCGGACGGGAAGCTGCGCGTTAACACGCGGCCCGCCGCATCATAGGTGAAGGTGCTGACAATACCGCGCGCATCGGTCTGTTGCGTGATCAGCCCGCGCGCATCAAACACAATGTCCGTGACGCCCCGATCCGGGGCGCGCGCCGCCAGACAAGCCATATTATGCCTTGAAACCGGTTAAAAGCAGAAAATCAATCAAGTCTGACCTCATCGATTGCTAAATTTCTTCAAGAGTAAGGCTGCCCAAAATCGACAATCCTTCCTTGTACGTCTGTGCCTCCGTGTTATCCGAACAGAGCGTGGCCAACACCGCTATTTTCTTTCCAGCTATGCTTTTAACCACCCAAAAAAGGGGTTCTGAGGCTTCTCCGCTACCAGAAAAAAACCCCGTACAAGTATATCCATGCGCTGAACTTCGGTGCTTCAGGTTTGCATTTTGGCAGAGATCGTTCTTGTCAGAAAAATTTTCGATTAAAGAAATCGCATCCTTGAATGAGGGAGGTTCCAACAACGTTCGTTTGTACACGGAAACATGGATAGCTGCGTCTTCAGCGCTGGGTATTATCTCGGTGCAATCTTCCGTCTCAGAAACAAGCCAACTTTCCGGAAGGTCTAGAGAAAACTGCCCGGCTTGTATCCAACGATCCAATTTCACGGCAACACCCTCTATTTCAAATACTTACTTGGATTGTATGTTTGCACAGGCCTTGAAGTATGCCCCGCCCCTAGCTCTGAGCCATCACAAAGCTTGCAGTAATTTTCAAGTTGCTTTTCACCTCTTCTGATCTGAGTCGCATTATTCGGTTTCAGTTCTATTATCTCTTTTGTCCCGCGATTATATCCATCCATCCGCTGGCGGGTTCCTGGAATTCTAACATTACGTTCAAACCCGGGAGGCAAAGGTTCTGTTTTATGGGCTCGTCTCCCAGCAGCAGTGAATTTAGTTTCTCCTTTCGTTACAGCCGCCGGTGCTCGTCCTCCGGAGCCTTCAACCGGCGCGCCTCCGAGACCTCAAGCCTGCCATACTTGGCCTTCCATTTGTAAAATGACGCCTGGCTGATGCCGTGCTTGCGCCAGACATCCCCCATCTTCGCGCCGCCCTCTTGCTCGCGCAGAACCCCGATAATCTGCTCCTCGTTAGACCTTGACGCCTTCATCGTCCGTCCCTTTCCGTTGACGGACTCTACTCATTTTTGGAGGAGTTTTAAGCGATCAGGTCAGCGTAATGACATCATATCATGGCCGCCTCAGCATGCTTGAGAAGCTCCCCCTCAAGGACAAGTTCTTTGTCGGCTCTTACAATCTTAAACTCAGCCACTTGACAGCCAGAAAACACGAGCCTCACTTGGCCACACCCATCACTGCGCAGTGGCAACAATTCACATCTTAGCGAATATTTGCCACATGGAAGTGAAAGCCGCACCGTGTCAGCAATACTCGCAATTTCAATAGCGCCATCATCGCATATGTCAAATGGCACCTCGATAACGCGGATTGCCTCGTATAAAATCGGAACCGACCCGTGCGTCAATACTAGCTCAATATAATGTTGACCAGATTCGATGAGAGTTCGAAACGAGACGCTTCCCTGTCTCCAAGCAAATCCTTGATCAACATGCTTCGAAGTCCAATCATTAAATGGATTCTGAAGTGAACTTAAAAACACCGCCAGCTGGCTGTATGTGACATCAACCTTTAGAGTTGTTTCTGACATGCTCAATCTCCCACCCGGATGCGAATACGACTCCCATCCGGCAAACCACGACAGGCATTGCCAATACACGCTCCTGCAGACATGTTATCGCGCGGATTAATTGGTCGTACGCTCGCCCCTGTGCCCCCCTCTTTAAACATTGCTGGCGGATACTCATCAAGGTGTTTGCCGGGAACCTTGTCTAGGCCACGAGTTGCTGCGGCACGGTTAGCCGGAACGCCTGACCTGTTAATTGTTAATTGACTCGGTTTTCCTGCACGAATTGCATCTGCGGCATGTTCGGCGGCCTCGCCATGGGCACTCCGTGATAACGTTATTTCCTTGGAAGTAACGCTGCTGCTTTTCCCGATCAGCTTACCTGCTTTAGAAAAGAGCCCCCCGCCAGCAGCGCCAAGCAGGGCGCTGATGCTCACACTTTTCCAATCGACGCAGGCGAGGTTGCCATCATTCTGATAGAGTTGCAGGCCAAGATCAAGCCCGGCCCCTGTTAGCGCGCCAATACCAGCTGCAATGCACCAGGGGCACTCACCGGTCGGATCAACCCACATCACAGGATTGCCGTTGACATAGGCATAGGTGTTGATGCCGCCCGTCATGCCGATCGGGTCGCTTTGCAGATAGCGGCCGAGGCTGGAATCGTAGCTGCGATGCCAGTTGTAGGACAGGGCGGTCTCGCTGTCGGCGTACTGGCCGGGGAAGCGCAGGTTCTGCGCCAGGCTGCCGGTGATGGCGTGCGCCTCGCCGAAGGGGCCGAAGACGCCATCCCAGACGATTGCGCCGGCCGCGTCCGTCAGCTTTTGCGGCCTTCCCAGATGATCGGCGTGGACCATGTACAGGGGCGCGCCGGAGGCGGCGGCGTCCACCCAGCCGATGGGTAAAACAGCGCCATCGGATGCAGGAAGCCAGACCACCTCACGCAATACCGCGCCGCTCACCCCGTCATGTTCGGACAGCAGGTTGCCATCCGCATCGTAGATAAAATGGGTTTTCGGAATGGCCGCGCCGGGCAGGTCCCGGATCGCGCGCAGATGCGCCGCGTCCGTGGTGTAGCGGGCCAGGGTCAGCCCGTCGCGATCCGCCTGGGCCATGCCGCCTGCCGCGTCATAGGTATAGGTGTAGTCCGCCCCCGGCCCGCGATTGTCATTGGCGGCATTGCCCGCCGCATCGTAGGTGAAGCTGCGGGCGGCGCCGCCGCCGATCTGCATCAGCCGGTTGGAGCCGAGCGCGATGGTGTAAGCCTCATTCGCCGCGGGCCTGCTGCTGGCGATGCGGTTGCCGCTCAGATCATAGGCGTAGCCATAGGCCCCATAGACCCCGTTGGCGGCGGTCAGCCGGTTCAGATCATCATAGGCGAAGCTCTGGCTGGCTGCAGGCGTGATGGCATCACTGATGGCGGTGACGTTGCCGCTGGTGTCATGGCTGTAGCCCAAGGTCCTGTTTCAAGGGGATCGTACTTCGCTATGTCTCCAATCAGAGAGCCTCCCCTGTGCTTCAAGTCTTCCGTCCTCTACCAATGCTTCCACACGAGCACCAAGCTCTTCGGCGCTTGTTTGATTGCCTTCGTCATCGCTAACACTAAGCGCTTTAGCAATAACCATTGCGACCTTCTGCCAGTTACGACCAGTAAGTGACAGGATTAAATTATCGAGGTCAGAATCAGCTTCAGATGACATTTTATGAGGGCCTAATTCCTAGTTGTCTATTATCCCAGAAGGAATCTTCTTCCTTGTGGCGCTTGACACCGGTAATCTGTGTTTGCAAACGATTTAACCTCATTTATTTAACAGGATTGCCGCCGCATTTTTCGCTAATAAGGCCCCTAGCGCAATCAGCAACATTCTTATGACCGCCGGTTATGCCCCTGTTGGGATTTGGTTTGGCCAATTCCTTCCGGCACATGTTCTCCGCTTCTTGCCGTTCCTGTTCACAATCCTTTTCACATTGTTCTTTCGTTTTTCCGGCATCATTCGCTGCCTTATCGGCGGGATCGTCCGCCCCATCAAGTATTTGGTTCAGGATCGCCATGGCGCCAATGCTCAGGGCAAGCGCGCCTGCCGTCACCTCTGGACTTAGGGCTGCGCCAGCCGCCAAAGCCGGTACGAACAACCCCTGCGGATCGGTATATCTTATCGGATTGCCGCCCACATAGGCATAGGTGTTGACGCCGCCCGCCAGGCCGATGGGGTCGGATTGCAGATAGCGCCCGAGGGCCGGATCATAATACCGGTGCCAGTTGTAGGACAGGGCCGTCTCGCTGTCGGC
>JBEBFX010000217.1:0-4518 GCA_040081735.1 Alphaproteobacteria bacterium
AATATCGAAAACCAAACCTGGCGGACCGGTTTCAAGTGCGCGTGTGGGCGCGTTTACACCGGGTTTGCCGGGATTGTTATCCTGAAAGCCATATTTGATACGCCACCCGCCCAGCGCCTGTGAATCAGGGAAAGCCTCAACCAGAATCATCTCGCGCAGAATGTATCCGCCTTCATAGTGGCGTTTCAGAAATATGGAACCCTCCACCTCATAGTCTGGCGTCAAAACTTTCAGGTCGAAGGCAAAGCTGACCGACTTTGAACGCATGACGCTTTTGTTTGCGTCAAGAAACAGCGTGAAGAGGCGCGGGCTGTTGCTGCGGTCAGGCAGCCGCCGGGTTCCTGCCGCACCCGGAAATAATTGATCATAGCTGCGGAAAATGGCGGAGTTTTCCCGTGTTTCGCGCCGTGTTAATTGCCATTGCTGACCCCGCACGCTGACGGCAATTTCGAACTGGTAGGATGCGCGGACGGATTTCCCTTCAACGAAGGCTTTCTGCACATCCGACGGCAATGATATGTCGTCGACGTCCAGAGCGCCATCTACCCTCAGGGTTCCGAACAGAAAGCGGGTAAGGTTTTGGTAGCCTTCCTCGGAATTGACGATCCCATAATGACCCGAATGACTGCGATGAACAAATGCCCGGGGCGAAGTTTCATCTTTGCCGTCGAAACCAGGGCCATGGGTCGCAGCGTTCTCAATGCGCACTAACCCGTCACTGGCGTCCCCCGCCGCCCAGGACGACAATCCGCCGGCGGCTGCGTAGTCGCGGGAATTGGTGCCGATCAGGTTGAAGATACGCCCGGGCGGAAAGTTATTCACGACGGACACATCACCGCTGTTAGGCAGATCAAGATATTCAGCCATTTTCTGACGGCTGAAATTGTTAAAATCGCCGAATGACAGCCAGCCGGGAATGTTACGCACAATGCGCAAGTCGATACCGTTATGCGGCGTGGCGTAGGTGAAAAGTTTGTCCACGGCCTTGCGCGCCACGGCAGAACCCAGCAGGGTGTTTTGCAGAAAGGCCCGGCAAATAAGACCGCCCATGGAGTGGGCGACAAGGTGCACGCGAAAATCGCCGGGAGAGATGTTATTTGCCGGATTGGCGCAAATTTTGTCGCGCAGCCTGAGTATTAACGTGTTAAGGCCCCTGGCGAAATGCGAGATGGGCGGCGATTTCCCGCTATCTCCAAAGTCTTTCGAGGCTTCGTCGTAGTACCGGTAAATGATGATGCTCCGGTACGGCACGGCATTTTCTCCATCGGATGCTATGATGTCTTCACCATCCACGAAGACGTCTTCGTAATTATGGTCGCTCATCAAACGCACTAAGGGTGATTCGAAATAGAAACGCCTGATGTCGCCGTTCCAGGCAATGCGAGCCTTGGTCGAGCCGATATTGAAACCCATGTACGGATCGGCCGCCGTCTCCTCAATTTCACTCTGAGTGGCGGCAAAGCCGCGGACGTATATAATTGGATGATAGGGATGTTGCGGGGCGGGAGGCATCAGGTTATCTCCGGCTTAAACGGCTGCGCGCCTGCGGCCTCCCGGTCAGGCGGCCCCTCCCGCCGGGGCCGCGCCCAGTATTGCCGGGGCGTGGCGGGATTCAGCCGGCGCGCTATTGCTGTTAAACGCTGACTTGAGACAAAGTGACGCCAAATTGCGCAGCTGCGTTGCCGCCCAGCATACGCGCAATGGTCGCTTCGTCGACGCCGGCGCCGGCAAGCTGGTCGATGGCGTCCCAGGCGCTGGTTGTATCCTGGCGGGGATAATGCGAGCCCCAGACCACTTTTTTGGCATAGTCCTGCGGCAATTTCTGAATGAGCCGCTCCTCTGCATCAAAGCCCAGCATGACTTCGCCGTGTTCCCACAGTTCTTCCGGGTCGGTGGTGACGGGATAGGTATTAATCACAGGAAAGGTCAAAGCCGACGCTTCCATTTTTTCCAGCACTTCCTCCATCCACGAGGCCTTGCCGTGCGCCATCACCACTTTCATTTTGGGGTAACGCGCCATCACCGAGAAGCCGAGCAGCGTGCTTGCGACAAACATATGGTTGTCGAGCCAGGGGGCGATAATCGGCGACATCGGATGCCCCAGATCCCTGCCGGGCAGGGGCAGTATGCCGCCGCCGCCATTGCCGCCGCCGGCATTCGGCCCGCCACCCGCTTCGGGCAGGAAAATCTGAACGGTTGAACGCCCTTTCATTTTTTCAATGAACTGCGCGTGAGATGTCCATTCCGGATTCCACAGGCCGCTGGCGGGGTGCACGGCAGCGGTGATCCCCAGCTCTTCCAGCGCCGCCCACAGCGGATTATAATAGGCGTGGGTGAAATAGCGGTTCTCAATAAACATGGGGCGGATAAAAGCGCCGCGAAAACAGGGAATTTTAGCAATCCGATGCAATTCCTCGATTGCAAAATCCATGTTCTGAAGCGGTATCATGGCGGCGGCAAACAGCCGGTCCGGCGCCGCCGCGCAAAAATCCGCGATCCAGTCATTGTAGGCGCGGGCAAGCGCATAGGCGACGTCCGGGTCCTCCACCAGATGAAAGCCTTCGGCGAACCATGTCGGATACAGCAGGGTCTGATCCACGCCCATCGCATCCATGTCGGCCAGCCGGGCCTGCGGGTCGGACGCTCCCGCAGTTTTATCGTGACGTATATCAGGGTCAAGCCCGCCGACCTGATCCCAGGTCATGCCCGGCCGCCAGATCGCATGCCGGGGAATGTTCGTGTTCATCGTATCGCGGAAAATCTTGCCATTCACCTTGAGATAGGAATTGGTCTTACCCTCCTCGCGCCACAGGGCGAATTTGCCCAGGCTCCGGAATTCGGGGTCCAGGTATTTTTCCCAGATGGCGTGTGTTTCGACTATGTGGGAATCGCTGTCGAAAACCGCGAACGCCTTGTTCCTGCCACTCACGACCTTGCGCCCCCCGCCCTGATCCCCGGCAGCAGCGCCGCTTCGGGTGTCATCGCATAGGCGATTTCCTCTTCCGTCGGCCACCAGTCCGGGCGTTCGATCTCGGTCACACGGTCGGTGATAAAGGTGCGCGGCGCCTGGATATTGTACATGCGGCGCGCATTGCCGCCCAGAAACTTGGCCTGCCGTTCATCTGACAGATTGGACCCGCGCATGGTCTGAAGCGCGCGCCATACATCGTCGCCGTCATGGTGATACACATCCGAGGACCATACGAGGATATCCTCGTAAAATTCCGGCAGCCGTGAGGGCGGCGCCTCGTCGCCTTCGAAACCGGTCATGCAATGTTCGAAAAATGTCTCGCTGGGCAATTTCCTGAGCGGCCGCAATGTGCGCTCGTTACGGTACAGTTTGTAATATTTGTCGCATTCGTCCAGCACAAAGCTCAGCCAGGTGGACGACGCTTCAAATACGGCAGCGTTAAGCTTTGGGAAACGCTCAAACAGGCCCATCATCAGGGCGGAGACGACCCACACCGCCGCTTCAGACTGGAAGTTTTGCACATTGGTCAGGAAAGCATGGGGAATCCGGGCGCTCGCCACGGTACGATTGATCAATTCGGCCGCCGAATGCTGTTCCAGATAGCCCGGCGGTTTCAGGCCGCCCAGAGCGGGAAAGGGATGCATCCCATACACCACGCCCGTATCTTCCATGGCCTTCCATAGCGGGTCATATTTCGGTTGCAGCGGGAAATTGCCCATCGCGTCGATGGGGCGGACCAGACCGACCCGGCACCCCTTTTCGGCTACACGATACAGTTCGCGTATCGCCAAACCGGGATCCTGCAACGGCAGCAGCGCCGCAAAGAACAGCCGCTCGGGATTTTCCTTGCAATAGTCCCACGCCCATTCGTTATACGCCTTGCACATCGCCGCCGCGCCGGGGCCGTTTGTCAGCCAGGGATAGGTGTCGATATCGGAGGGGATCAGCATTACCTGATCGATACCCTGAATATCCATATCCGCCAGCCGGGCCTTGGGCTGGAAAGCCCCCTTATGGTCCAGATATGCAGATTGACCCTTGGTGAGCCCCGTTTCCGCTCTCAGATTGCGCACGTTCAGGGCGCGCTGAATGGAGTGCTTTATGCCCGGCCCGGCGAGTGTCACCAGATTCATGGACCTTTCACGGCCGCGCCCCTCAGACGATCTGATGCCAGGGTTGACAACCCCATTGACCGTCATCTTGTTGGTCAGTTTGTCATACCACATGGTGGCTTTGAGCGCCGTCATTTCGTCGCTGGTGAGATAATCCGCGGCCCGGTCCCAGATAAGATTGGGTTCGGCCAGATGCGCATCGCAGTCAAAACTTGGAAAGTTCTTCCGCATTGGCGGAAATTTTTGAGTGGGCATGAGCTTTCTCCCTGGTTTCAGGCTATTTGAAGACAGGATACCCGATTTTTCCATCTGCGCCAGAGAAGATTTGAGACCCGGTCCGGGCAGTTTAAACCGCGCAAGCAGGCTGCTGAAAAACCCGGAATTGTCATCCTGATGGCGCGCAGCGGCTGAAGGATCTCCAGCGTTTATGGCGCC
>JBEBFX010000218.1:0-4506 GCA_040081735.1 Alphaproteobacteria bacterium
GAGGACGATCTCACCTGTCACGCCGAGGCGCTGACCTTTCCCCTTGTCCCCGCGATATCGGCCATCATTTCAATCGCCTCCATCTGATTGGTGTTGATGATCAGCCCGGTCGCGCCGCTGTCCGCCCAATCGGCGAAACGCGTCTCAATACGATCGCGCGGACCGATCAGCGCGCCCTCGTCCAGATATTCATCGGGCACGGCGTCGGCGGCCTCGTTCTTGCGTTTGGCGAGAAACAGTTCCTGGATGCGGTTGGCGGCTTCGCCATAGCCGCGCCGGATCATCATTTCCTTGTGAAAGTTCAGATCGGGGTGCCCCATGCCGCCCACATACAGCGCCACATTGGGTTTCATGCGCTTCAGCCCGCCCTTTACGTCATCGGTGACGACGACCGTAGTCATGGGCTGAATTTCAAAATTTTTGAAGCCCTTGCCGCCGCCCGCGCGGGCAAAGCCTTCTTCCAGCCAGGGCTTGTAGGTTTTCATCGACCCGGGCACAAAGTTCAGAGGCAGCCAGCCATCGGCAATTTCGGCCGTCAGTTTCGTATTGGCCTCGGTGCCGGTGCCCAGCCAGATGGGCAGTTTCGGGTTCATGTGCAGGATCGATTTCAGCGGCTTGCCAACCCCCATGGCGCCAGGGCCGGTATAGGGCAGGGAGATTTCCCGGCCCTGATGGGTCACCGGTTCGGCGCGGTCGCGGATTTTCTGCATGATCTGCACATAGTCGCGGATGCGCCAATAGGGTTTGCCCCACGGCTCGCCATACCAGCCTTCCACGATCTGCGGACCGGACACCCCGATGCCCAGAATAAACCGGTTGCCGCCGGCCAGATCATCGATGGTGGCCGCCGTCATCATGGTGGCGGCGGGGCTGCGCGCGGCCAACTGGATAATGCCTGTGCCAAGCCGGATGCGTTTGGTCACCGCTGCAAGATAGGCCAGCGGGCTGAACGCGTCTGAGCCATACGCCTCTGCGGTCCAGACGGAATCATAACCCAGCTGTTCGGCGCGCTGCACCCGCTCCACCGGCAAATTCATCCGCTCGCCGGAATATCCCAACATCAGTCCCAGTTTCATGGCCGTCTCCCCTTTGTGTGCGCCTGCAATGTTTTGCCGACAGGTTAGCCGCGCCGGGGCGTCAGGCGCAAGCTCGTAGTCACGAGGGGAACTCTCAGCCCCCCGTCACAGACATATGCCGGGCGACTGCGGGCCTCTCACCCCGGCGGGCGATGATGAAATCGTGGCCTTTGGGTTTGCGGCCAATCGCTTCATCCAGCGCCGCCATTAATTGCGCATTCCCCGTGCCGTCAGTCTCGTCACGCCGCAGGGGCGTGCGCAGATCGGCGGCGTCGTCCTGGCCCAGGCACATATACAGGGTGCCGGTGCAGGTCAGGCGCACCCGGTTGCACGATTCGCAGAAATTGTGGGTCAGGGGCGTAATCATGCCAAGCCGGCCGCCGGTTTCCGCAACGCGCATATAGCGCGCCGGGCCGCCGGTGCGGTGCGCCAGCGGCTCCAGCGTAAATTGCCCCGCCAGATCAGCGCGCACCTTTGACAGGGGCAGATATTGATCGGTGCGATCGCCGTCAATGTCGCCCAGCGGCATGGTCTCGATCAGGGTCAGATCCATGCCCCGCCCATGCGCCCAGCGGATCATGTCCGGAATTTCATCGCCGTTAACGTCTTTCAGCGCCACCATGTTGAGCTTCACCTTCAGGCCCGCGTCCTGGGCCGCGTCAATGCCGCGCAGCACCTGATCCAGCTTGCCCCAGCGGGTGATGGCCTGAAACTTGTCCGCATCCAGACTGTCGAGCGAGATGTTCACCCGCCGCACCCCGCACGCATAGAGATCGCGCGCATATTTCGGCATCTGCGTGCCGTTGCTGGTAAGGGTCAGTTCCGAAAGCGCACCGCTGTCCAGATGCCGTGAGAGGCGCTGGAACAGCCACATAATGTCGCGCCGCACCAGCGGCTCGCCGCCGGTAAGGCGCAGTTTGTCGACGCCGCGCGCCACAAAGGCGCTGCACATCCGGTCCAGTTCCTCAAGGCTCAGCAGGTCGCGTTTGGGCAGGAAGGTCATGTCTTCAGACATGCAATAAACGCAGCGAAAATCGCAGCGGTCGGTAACCGACACCCGCAAATAGCTGACATGCCGCCCGAACGGGTCTATCAGGGACGAGGCGGCGGCTGTATTATTCGTGAGAATGTCCATGGCTCCAATATATAGGTTTTTTTGTATTTATGGCTTTATATTTATGCCCATGACCGCCAACCGCAGCATTCTGGCCATCGATCAGGGCACCACCAGCAGCCGCGCCATGCTGTTCGATGCTGCGGGCAAGCCCTTCGCCATGGCGCAAAGGCAATTGCCGCAGATTTTTCCACGGCCCGGTTGGGTGGAGCATGACGCCAGCATTATCTGGCGCGACGTGCTGGATGTGTGCCGCGAGGTGATAAAGACGGCCGGCGTCAAAGCCGCTGACATTGCCGGTATCGGCGTCACCAATCAGCGCGAAACGACAGTGCTGTGGGATCGCAAAACCGGCGCGCCGGTTTATAACGCCATCGTCTGGCAGGACCGGCGCACGGCGCAACTGTGTGCAGACCTGAAAGCGGCGGGTCATGAGGCCATGGTGCAGGCGCAAAGCGGGCTGCTGCTGGACCCGTATTTTTCCGCCAGCAAGCTGAAATGGCTGCTGGATAATGTGCCGGGCGCACGGGAACGGGCCAAAAATGGCGAGCTGGCGTTTGGAACAATTGATAGCTGGCTGATATGGAACCTGACCGGCGGCGCGGTTCACGCCACCGACGCGACCAACGCCAGCCGCACCATGCTGTTCAATCTCGATGCCGGGCGCTGGGATGACCGCCTGTTGTATCTGTTCGGCATCCCCCGGCCAGTGTTGCCGGAGATACGCGCCAGCGACGGTGATTACGGTCTGTGTACGGTTGAACATTTTGGCGCGCGCATTCCCATCGCCGGTGTGGCGGGCGATCAGCAGGCGGCGCTGATCGGCCAAGCCTGCCTGGAGGAAGGCATGCTGAAGGCGACCTATGGCACCGGGTGTTTTGCGATGCTGAATACCGGAGCAAAGCGCGTGGCGTCCACCACCCGGCTGCTGACAACACCCGCGTACCGGATTGGCGGACAAACCACATTTGCGCTCGAAGGCAGCATCTTTATGGCGGGGGCGACGCTGCAATGGCTGCGCGACGGGGCGCGCATGCTGGAAAATACCAGCGATAGTGAGGCGTTGGCGGAACAGGCCAATCCCGATGCCCGCGTCTATCTCGTTCCCGCCTTCACCGGCCTTGGCGCGCCATACTGGGATGCGGACGCGCGCGGCGCCATACTTGGCATGACACGCGATACCGGCGTTGCCGAAATTGTGCGCGCGGGACTGGAGGCGGCAGGCTTTCAGACACGCGATCTGTTGCAGGCGATGGCGGTGGATATTCAGAAAGCCGGCGCTGCAATGCCGGGCGTGCTGCGCGTTGATGGCGGCATGGCGGCAAACGGCTGGGCGATGCAGTTTCTCAGCGACATGACCGGCCTGCCAGTGGAGCGATCAGGCATTCTGGAAACCACGGCGCTGGGGGCGGCGGTGCTGGCCGGGGTCAAATGCGGACTGTATGCCTCTCATGAAGGGATGGCGGCCAACTGGCGCTGCGGCCGCCGCTTTGATCCGGCAATGTCATCTGATGAGCGCGAAGAGCGATATAATGGCTGGCGTGATGCCGTGTCGCGGGTTTTGAGCACGCGCTAGCGTTCGGCAAAGAATTGTCTATAATGGCCCTTAACAGACAAGCAAAAGCAGGGAGCAGGAATGAGCGGATTTCAATATGAGGCCCCCGCCACAGTTGATGCGGCGGTGGGGTTTCTGGCTGGCGCCAAGGGCAATGCCCGGGTGCTGGCGGGGGGGACTGACCTTTTGGTGCAACTGCGCACGGGCGCGGCGCAGCCCGATCTGGTGGTGGACATCAAACGCATCCCTGAATTACGCCAGATCGGCGGCAATGCGGCCAGCGGCTTTGTCATTGGCGCGGCGGTGACGGGCGCCGAGATCGGCGAACACGCAGACCTGGCGAAAGCCTGGCCGGGTGTGGTCGAGGGGATGGAGCTGATCGGCTCGACCCAGATCCAGGGACGCGCGACACCGGGCGGCAATCTGTGCAACGCCTCTCCTGCCGGGGATTGCACCCCTGGGCTGATTGCGGCAGGTGCGGTTTGTGTTATTGCGGGACCGAACGGACGGCGTGAAGTTCCGGTGGAACAGGTTCCGGTCAGTCCCGGAAAGACGTCCCTTGCAAAGGGCGAATTCGTCGTGGCGTTCAAGCTGCCGGCGCGCGCAAAAAATTCCGGCGACGCCTATCTGCGCATGATACCGCGCACGGAAATGGATATTGCCATTGTGGGCGCTGCGGTCTGTCTGACGCTGGATGCTGCTGGCGTGTGCACTGCGGCGCGGGTGTCTCTGGGCGCTGTGGCGCCGACGGTGTTGCTGGT
>JBEBFX010000219.1:0-4480 GCA_040081735.1 Alphaproteobacteria bacterium
ATCAGACTCTGAGGCCGATTCTGATTGCCAAGCCACGCCCCGGCGCCGATCGTCGCCAGCAATGCAATGGCAAACAGCGCGCCAAATTTTCCCTGCCCTGAAGCCATGCTCATAACCACCCTTGCCTTGCGACTCACTTCCCTCAAGCATAGCACGGAGCAAGGGGCCGGTCACACTGCCGCCGTAATTGGCGCAGGGGTATTGGGCAGGGATCAGATAGTGGATTTCCATTATTTTAAGGTGACGTAAAGTTGAACTTCTGTCACTCTTGAAGGTGTTATGGTGCGGCTGGTTTTTCGGGTAAACTCGATGAACTGATCTTTTATGTGTCATCATTCCGTAACTTTCGAAGTTAGTCAGTCATTACTTTAACCGCTTTTTCCAGGAGCTGCGCAGCATGGCCGCCATTGACGACATCACCAAAGTATACGTTGGCTATTTTAACCGCGCGCCGGATTTGTCGGGCCTGAACTTCTGGATCGGCCGTCTTGCCGCCGGCGACACGCTGGTCAAGATCGCCAACGATTTCGCGGCGAATCCCGAAGCCCTTAATCTCTACAGTTATCTTTCCGCGCCGCTGGTGGCGTCTCCGCTGACCTTTCTGCGCAGTGTTTACATGAACCTTTTTGGCCGCACGGATCTGTCTGGCGCGCAGGACGTTGAGGGGCTGAATTACTGGACGTCGCAACTGGCCAATCCGAACATTCCGGTTGGACGGGTTATCGTCGATATCATCAGCGGCGCCCAGGGCAATGACCGTCTGGTGGTTATCAACAAGGCGGCGGTCGGCGTTGCGTTTGCGCAGACGCAGCTTTTGCCCGGCGTCATTTTCAACATGACCGCCGCCTCGAACGCCTTTACCGGCGTGACCGCAGACGCCGCCACTGTTACGCCGGCGATTACCCGCAATGACGCCGTCGTCATGGGCACAACGGATGCAACGGCCCCGGTGGTCAGCGCCAGCCAGAGCTTCAAATACGCAGAAAATGCGGCGTCCGGCGTGATCCTTGGCACGGTTGCCGCGACCGACACCGGCGGCACGGGCGTGAACGCGTTCTCGATTGCGACTGGCAACACCGAAGGCTTCTTCGCCATTGACGCGGCCGGCAGGATCAGCCTCACGGCGTCGGGCTCGGCGGCCAGTGCGGGGTCGAACGATTTTGAAAAAGCCCCCAACAGTTTCGCGCTGGGTGTCGTTGCCACGGATGTGGCCGGCAACAAAAGCGCCACAACGACCGTTACCCTGAACGAAACCGATGTCGATGACACGGCGCCCGGGCTTGTCGGGGCAACGGCCGCCGGCGCGACGGTTTCGCTTAATTTCAATGAAACGCTGAAGGCGGCCACGCTGACGACCACTTCGTTTACGGTGGTTGATAGCACCAACGCCAGCCTCGCGATCAACTCGGTGGCGGTCAGCGGCGCGCGCGTTACCCTGACCACGGCGGCCACCCCGAGCGGGGCCGTAAAGGTCAGTTATACCCCGGCTGCAACCGGCGATGTGCTGCAGGACGCCGTTGGCAACAAGGTCGCCGCAATTACCGGCGTGACGGCGGGCACGGACGCCACGGCGCCAACATTGTCCGCCACCAGTCCGGCTGACAATGCGACAGGCGCCGCCGCCAGTTCAAACATTGTTCTGACATTTTCAGAAAATGTTGTTCTTGGCACCGGCAATATCACCCTCACCAACGCGGCGGACGCCACCGACACGCGCACCATTGCGGCCAATGACGCCGGGCAGGTGACCGTTTCCGGCACAGGCGTCACGATCAACCCGTCGGCGGATCTGAAATCAGGGGCCAGCTACAGCGTGCAGATCGCCGCCACAGCCGTGATGGACACTTCCGGCAACGCATTTACGGGTATTGCATCCACCGACGTGACAACCCTGAACTTCGCGACCGCAGCGGCGGCGGTGGCGGGGCAAACCTTCACGCTGACCGTTGGGACCAACACCTTTACCGGGACTGCCGGCGGCACTGTGGGGGATGATATATTTGACGCGTCCGGTTTCTTTAATACAGGAACCGGGACCACGCTTGAAACCCTGGGCACGGCCGACAATCTGGATGGGACTGCGGGCAATGACACACTGAATGTGCTGCTGAATACGGGCAGCACCATCCGTCCGGCGGCGCTGACCAGCATGGACGTGATCAACGCCACGTTCAACGCGGCCAGCACCCTTGATCTGGCGACCACAACGGGCCTGCTAACCCTGAACAGCGCCAATTCCACGAATACCGCCAGGTTCATTAACGCCATAACCGCCCCAACCGCCTTCGGCCTGACCAATACGGCGCAGAACTTCTCGTTCACCCTTGGAACCGGCAGCACGGCATTGGCGGGCGCTACAGATTCGGCCACGCTTAATCTTAATGGCGTAACAGCCGGGACGGTCACCTTGCAGCCGGCCGCTACGGGCAGCGGTTTTGAAACCCTGAACATCGTCAGCGCAGGCAGCCTGCCCAACGTGCTCACGGCCCTGACGGGGGGCAATGGAACATCGCTGACGACGATCAATATCTCCGGCGCGGCCAGCCTCAATCTGGGGAATAGCGTTGACGCCAGCGTTGTCACCGTTAACGCCGCCAATTCCACGGGCGGGGTGACCGTGACGCAAACCAACGCCACGGCGTTACTTTTTACCGGCGGGTCCGGCAATGACACGCTTGTCCTGGGAAACACGCTTGATCCCACGGACGTCATCAACGGCGGCGGGGGCCTGACGGACACCCTGTCCTTAACCAGCGCTGTCACCCAGTCGGTCGGCAGCGCCGTGACCAATGTCACCAGCACGGAGATATTACTCATCTCGGATGCGCTCGCCGGGGCCATCAACACCACGTTCTTCGGCAGTGTGATCCGCCTGACCCTGGCGGGTGATTCGGGCAATTTCAACATCACGATCGACAGCGGCGATGAAGTGCGTTTCCTCGCCAGCACAACCGCCACGCCGAATCTGGTGATTGGCGGCACGGGCACGGGGGATACGGCACTTGTCACCCTGGCGTCCGCAGTGAACCTTGCAGGCGATTCGCTCGATGCGTCAGGCGTCGAAACCCTGACCATCAACAGCCTGGGCGCCGCGGGCACCACCAACACAAACTTTGGCGTTGTCATGACCAACACGGCGGCCACCGAAACTCTGGTGCTGACGGGCGCGGCGACGCTTCAGTTCACCAACACCCTGACGGCGGACGTCATCAACGCCTCGGCCCTGACGGGCCGGTTCATCATGCAGGCGGATTCCACCAGCGGCGGGGGCGGCATCACCATCACCGGCGGCACTGCGGCGGCGGGTGACGTGATACGCGGCACAACAGGGGCCGACATCCTGAATGGCGGCGACGGCAACGACAATATCCGGGGCAATGCGGGCATCGACCTGATTAATCTGGGTACGGGCGATGATTTGCTGAATATGCGCAATCTGGCGGCGGGCAATGAATTGTTCGCCTCGGCCAATCGCGACAACGTGACCGGCTTCACGGCGACGAACACCGCTTTTACAACGGGCGGCGGCATTGACAGGGTCGGCCTGAACGAAGGCGCCAACGCCACATTGACGAACTTCAACTTTACCGCAGGCGCAGCCACCGAGGCGCAGTTCAGAACTCTGACCACGGCGGCGGCAACGACCACACTTACGGCTGCGGAGGCCTATCTTGAACTGGCGTTCGAGTTCTCGTCCGCCGTCAATCTGAACGCCGGGGGCGCAAACGAGTTGAACGGAACCACCCTGCTGTCGGCGCTTGGCGCAACTACCGGCGCAACGGCCGGCGCGATTGCGGCCAACACGGCAACGACGGATGCGTTTATCATCGCCTATCAGGGCGGGCGCGCCTTCCTGTATGGCGCCGACAACACGACTGCCGCCAATATCACGGCATCGGAGATTGGCCTGCTCGGCGTCTTTGAAGGCGTGGCGGTTGGCGGCTTTGCGCCGGGCAACTTCGTCTATGGCACGGTTGCATAAGGCCTGTTACATCCGGATTGACTCGTAATCCTATTTTGTCACCCCGGATTTATTCCGGGGTCCAGGGTTACAAATTCAGGCCTTAATGTGTGGCTCCTGGATCCCGGAATAAATCCGGGATGACAGCCTGAGTGTTGGACACGATTCCACCTAAACGAAACAGACTCCAGGGACGGCTCGAATCGCAACCCATCCCGCTCCGGCTCAAAAAAACTCTTCCCGGCGCAAAATAATAATCGTCATTAGAAAAATAGTATGTTTTAATACTATCTGTCGGCAGCCCGCTGGGATGCTGGTGCCTAGGGTGACGCGCTTTGCGTCATCCTCCTCACTCGCCGCGCGGGCGCTTGCGCAGCGGGCATGAACTCCAGGTCCGCCTTACCCCCTAAGGCGGACCTTTTTTCTGCGCCGCCGCCTGTAGGAGTGTCTTGTTACGAGAATGAATCACACCTGTATTACTTGAATATCGCCGATCCCCTCTCGCCGCGCAGGCGCTGG
>JBEBFX010000220.1:0-4476 GCA_040081735.1 Alphaproteobacteria bacterium
GATTGCGATGGATGAAGGCCTGCGCTTCGCCATCCGCGAAGGCGGCCGCACCGTCGGCGCCGGCGTCGTCGCAAAAATCATTAAATAAGGACGAAGCAGTCAATGCAAAACCAGAATATCCGTATCCGGTTAAAGGCGTTCGAGCATCGTGTGCTCGATCAGTCAACCAAGGACATCGTGAATACGGCTAAGCGCACAGGCGCGACGGTGCGTGGCCCGATTCCGCTGCCGACCAGGATTGAGAAATTCACGGTTCTGCGCGGACCGCACGTCGACAAGAAAAGCCGCGAGCAGTTTGAAGTGCGCACGCACAAAAGGTTGCTCGATATTGTGGATCCAACACCGCAAACAGTGGACGCGCTGATGAAGCTCGACCTGGCGGCGGGTGTGGATGTGGAAATTAAGCTTTAAGCAGGTGAAGAAATGCGTTCTGGTGTGATTGCCCAGAAAATTGGCATGACCCGCGTCTTCAAGGATGACGGGCGGCATGTTCCTGTAACGGTGTTGAAGATGGACGCCTGTCAGGTTGTTCGTCAACGCACGGTTGACAGCGACGGCTATACGGCTGTGCAGCTTGGCGCTGTGGCGGCTAAACCAAAAAATGTCACCAAACCCATGCGGGGGCATTTTGCGGTTACCAATGTCGAGCCCAAGCGCAAGGTGGTGGAATTCCGCGTCACGCAGGAAAACCTGCTGGATGTCGGGGCGGAAATAACCGCCGATCATTTTGTTATCGGCCAGTATGTGGATGTATCCGGGACGTCCATCGGCAAGGGTTTTGCCGGCGTCATGAAGCGGTATAATTTTGGCGGCATGCCCGCCAGCCACGGGGTGTCGATTACCCACCGCGCCCACGGCTCGACCGGTCAACGGCAGGATCCGGGCAAGGTGTTTAAAGGTAAGAAAATGGCCGGGCATATGGGCGATGTGCGCGTTACGACACAGAACCTTGAAGTTGTGGCGACGGATGCGGCGCGCGGCATTCTGATGATCAAGGGCGCGGTTCCCGGCGCCAAGGGCGGCTTTGTGCTGGTGCGCGACGCGGTGAAACGCGCGCTGCCCGAAGGGGCGCCATTTCCTGGCGCGGTTCGCGGCGCGGGTGTTGCGGCGGAACAGAAGGAAGAAGAAGCATGAAGGCCGAGGTAAAAAATCTCGACGCCAGCCATGCGGGCGACATCGAACTGGCGGACACGGTTTTTGCGCTGGAGCCGCGCGCCGACATTCTGCACCGTATGGTGGTATGGCAACTCGCAAAGCGGCGCGCGGGCACGCACAAGGTTAAGAACCGCAGCGAAATCAATATGACGACCAAAAAGTTTGGTAAGCAGAAAGGTGGGGGCACCGCGCGCCACGGCGCGCGTTCGGCAAATATTTTCCGGGGCGGCGGTGTGGCGCACGGACCGACGCCGCGCAGCCATGAAACGGATTTGCCGAAGAAAGTGCGCAAGCTTGCCCTGCGGCACGCGCTCTCGGCAAAAGTGCAGGATGCGGCGCTGTTCATTCTCGAAGATACGAAGTTGAGCACGGCAAAGACCAGTGGCCTGCGCGATGTGCTGATTAAGCTGGGCTTCAGCAATGCGCTGTTTATTGACGGCGCGGAAGTCGACGCCAATTTCCTGATGGCGTCGCGCAATTTGCCGCATATCGATGTCCTGCCGTGTCAGGGGGCGAATGTGTATGACATTTTGCGCCGGGACAAACTGGTTCTGACCCGCGCCGCTGTCGCGCAACTGGAGGCACGCCTGAAATGAACCGGGAGCGAATGTACGATATTATTCTGAGCCCGGTAATTACCGAAAAGGCGACGATGGCGAGCGAGCATAACCAGGTGACGTTCCGCGTTGCGGATGACGCGACCAAACCTGAAATCAGGCAGGCGGTCGAAAAGCTGTTCGATGTCAAGGTGACGGCGGTAAACACGCTGCGTCAGGTTGGCAAGGTGAAACGCTTCCGGGGTAAACTTGGAAAGCGCAGTGATTATAAAAAGGCAATCGTCAGTTTGGCCGCCGGTCATTCTATCGATGTTACAACGGGCCTTTAGGGTAAGGACGCGGGTGCGCAATGGCGTTAAAAGCATATAAACCGACAACGCCTGGCCAACGCGGCCTGGTGCTTGTCAGCCGTGAAGGGCTCTGGAAAGGCAAGCCGGTCAAGGCGTTGACCGAGGGCCTGAGCAAAAGCGGCGGACGGAACAATTCGGGCAGGATCACGGCGTTTCAGATCGGCGGCGGGCATAAGCGTTCGTATCGCGTGGTGGATTTCAAGCGGCGCAAATTTGATATTGCGGCGACGGTAGAGCGGCTGGAATATGATCCCAACCGCACGGCCTTCATTGCGCTGATCAATTACGACGATGGCGAGCAGGCTTATATCCTGGCGCCGCAGCGTTTGAAGGCGGGCGACAAGGTCATCGCGGGAAACAAGGTTGATATCAAGCCGGGCAACGCAATGCCGCTGGCGAGCATGCCGATTGGCACTATTGTCCATAATGTCGAAATTAAGCTGGGCAAGGGCGGGCAGATTGCACGCTCGGCGGGGACTTACGCCCAGCTTGTTGGCCGCGACTCAGGGTACGCGCAGATGCGGCTCTCTTCTGGCGAACAGCGCATCATCCGTTCCGAATGCCTGGCGACCGTTGGCGCCGTTTCCAATCCGGACAATTCGAACCAGAATTTCGGCAAGGCAGGGCGCACCCGGTGGCAGGGCCGCCGCCCATCGGTTCGCGGCGTGGCGATGAACCCGGTGGATCACCCCCATGGCGGCGGCGAAGGGCGCACCTCGGGCGGCCGCCATCCGGTGACCCCGTGGGGCAAGCCTACCAAGGGCAAGAAGACCCGTTCCAACAAGGCAACCGACAAGTATATCTTGCGCAGCCGTCATCTGAAGAAGGGACGCTAGGCCGTGACACGTTCTGTATGGAAAGGCCCGTTTGTCGATGGGTATCTGTTAAAGAAGGCCGATGCCGCGCGCGCCTCGACGCGCAAGGAAGTGATCAAGACCTGGTCGCGGCGCTCGACCATCCTGCCGCAGTTTGTCGGACTGACCTTCGGCGTCTATAACGGACACAAGTTTATTCCGGTATCCGTGAACGAGGAAATGGTTGGCCACAAACTTGGCGAATTTTCACCGACGCGGACCTATTTCGGTCATGCGGCGGACAAAAAGGCAAAGAGGAAATAATGAGCAAGCTGGCGCGACCCAGGGATCTTGCGGAAAACGAAGCCCAGGCCATCGGGCGGATGATCCGCATCAGCCCGCAGAAGCTAAATCTGGTGGCGGGCGGAATTCGTGGCCTGCACGTCGAAAAGGCGCTGGCGGAACTTACGTTTTCGCATCGCCGGATTGCTCAGGATGTAAAGAAGGTGTTGCAGTCCGCGATTGCAAATGCCGAAAACAACCATGGGCTGGATATGGATAGTCTGTATGTAAAAGAAGCGTCGGTCGGCAAGGCGCTGGTGATCAAACGGTTTCATCCGCGCGCGCGGACGTTCCGGCCGCGTGGAAAAGCCGTTCAGTCATCTGACCATTGTGGTCCGTGAGCGTGAGGAGACCGCCTGATGGGTCATAAGGTAAATCCGATCGGCCTGCGCGTCGGTATCAACCGGACATGGGATTCGCGCTGGTATGCGGAAGGCAAGGCCTATGGCGATCTGCTGCATGAAGATATCAAGATCCGCGCCGTGCTGTCGAAGCGTCTGGCTCTCGCGGGGGTATCGCGCATTCAGATTGAGCGGCCGCACCGCAAATGCCGGGTCACGATATATTCAGCGCGTCCTGGCGTGGTGATCGGCAAAAAAGGCGCGGACATAGAAAAACTGCGCAGTGAACTGTCGACGCTGACCGACAGCGAAGTGCATTTGAACATCGTTGAAATTCGCAAGCCCGAAATCGATGCGAAGCTGGTGGCCGAGAATATTGCGCAGCAGCTGGAACGCCGTGTGTCGTTCCGCCGCGCCATGAAGCGCGCCGTGCAGTCTTCCATGCGGCTTGGGGCGCTGGGGATCAAGGTGAATTGCGGCGGCCGGCTGGGCGGCGCGGAAATCGCGCGCACGGAATGGTATCATGAGGGGCGGGTGCCCTTGCATACATTGCGCGCCGATATTGATTATGGCGTTGCCACGGCGCAAACGGCGTACGGCGCCTGCGGCGTCAAGGTCTGGGTGTTCAAGGGCGAAATTCTGGAGCATGACCCAATGGCGCAGGATGCGCGCATGGCTGCTTCACAGGAGGGCGCGCGTCCGCCGCGGCCAGCGGGCGGCGGCAGGGATAATCGGGACAATCGCGATCGCGGCGACCGCAATCGCACAGAACGTGATTAGTCGGGCGCGGACAAGATAAAAGGCAAGAGCAATGTTACAGCCAAAACGGACAAAATTTCGCAAGGCGCATAAGGGCCGTATCAAGGGTGTCGCCAAAGCCGGCTTCACATTGAACTTTGGCGGTTATGGGCTGAAAGCGATGCAACCGGAACGGGTT
>JBEBFX010000221.1:0-4437 GCA_040081735.1 Alphaproteobacteria bacterium
GTCATGACCAGCCTCGCGGGCAAGCCGGTATTGCTTTCGCGGCTGCATGTTGACCCCTGGCGGGCGGGTGCGCTTGTTGTTGCGGCGCTTGTTGCGATGCCGGTTTTTTTTATAGCAATGTTGGCGTTCAGTCCCGGGCGCAATATCTGGCCGCATCTGGCAACGACAATGTTGCCGCCCATGTTGCAAACCACCCTGCTGCTGCTTGCGGGTGTGGGGCTGGGCACGGCGATACTTGGCGTTGGAACGGCCTGGCTGGTCAGTCTGTGCCGGTTTCCGGGCAGGCGGATATTTGAATGGGCGCTGCTTGCGCCTTTCGCCATGCCGGCCTATCTGACGGCTTATACCTATGTGGATTTTCTGGAATTTTCCGGACCGGTGCAAACCACGTTGCGTGGCCTCATGGGCTGGGGGCGGCCCGCCGATTACTGGTTTCCGGAAATTCGTTCCATTGGCGGGGCGGCGCTGGTTTTGTCCGTGACCCTGTATCCTTATGTTTTTCTGAGCGCGCGCAGCGCATTTCTGCAGCAATCCACCGGGGTGCTGGAGGTCAGCCGCACGCTTGGCCTTGGCCCCTGGGCGGTATTTTTCCGTGTGGCGTTGCCGATGGCGCGCCCCGCCATAGTGGTTGGAATTATTCTGGCCCTGATGGAAACGCTGGGTGATTTTGGCACGGTTGATTATTTTGCCGTGCGCACCCTGACGGCGGGTATTTATGATGTCTGGATGGGCATGGGTAATTCGGGCGGCGCGGCGCAGATCGCGCTGGCGCTGCTGGGCTTTGTGCTGTTGCTGATAACGCTGGAACGCGCGGCACGGCGTGACCGGCGATTTCACAGTGACGGCAGTCCGAAGCGGGCCGTGCCGCAATTTGACCTCGGCCCCCTGAAAGCAGGCGCTGCAATTACGGCCTGCATGGCGCCACTGATTTTTGGCTTTCTGATCCCTGCGGGCATTTTATTGAAGATGGCGTTGTCGCGGCTGCCGCTATCGGTTGATGCGGCGTTCATCGGTTATGCGTTGAACAGTCTGTTGCTGGCGTCAATGGCTGCGCTGTTGGCGGTCTGCATCGGGATGTTTCTGGCTTATGGCGCAAGGCTTAATCCGGGTCGCGGACAGAAAATTCTGACGCGCATTGCAACCGCCGGCTATGTCATTCCCGGCGCGGTTCTGGCGCTTGGGGTGATGATCCCTTTTGGCGCATTCGACAATGCGCTGGATGCGATGCTTCGGGCCCATTTCGGAATATCCACGGGCCTGTTGCTGAGTGGCACCGTGACGGCCGTGATATTTGCCTATGTCGTGCGCTTTCTGGCGCTGTCATTTGGCGCGCTGGAGGCGGGACTGACGCGCATCACACCTGCCATGGACATGGCGTCGCGCAGCCTGGGACAGGGCCGGGGCGGCACACTGAGGCGGGTGCATCTGCCGCTGCTGCGCGGGCCTATCCTGACGGCGGTGCTGCTGGTATTTGTCGACTGCATGAAGGAACTGCCGGTTACCCTCATCCTGCGGCCCTTCAATTTCGATACCCTGGCTACCCATGTCTATACATTTGCCTCACTGGGGCGGCTGGAAGACAGCGCATTGGCGGGTTTAAGCATCGTCGCCGCCGGCTTTATACCGGTTATCCTGCTTAGCCGGGCGATCACGGGCAGGTGGTCACGGGCTTCAACCGGCGGATAGATCGCTTGCGAAATAACCTCAAATTTGCTTCACTCCCCGATAGAAAAGAGCATGGGGAGATCTGTAATGGCACTAAAGGCATATGATTGGCTGGCTTATCACACCAAGCGGCTCGGAGATAAAATTGCCCTGATCGATCTGCATTCGAAGCGCGAATTTACTTACAGACAATTCAATGACCGGTGCGAGCGGCTGGCTGCCTATCTGACCAGCAATCTGGGTCTTGTAAAGGGTGACCGGGTGGGCGTGCTGGCCCAGAACAGTTCGGATATTCTGGAGATCCAGTTTGCCTGCGCCAAGGCCGGGCTGGTGTTTTTGCCCCTGAACTGGCGGCTGACGGTGACGGAACTGGAATTTATTGTGGGTGATGCTGCGCCGAAAGTGCTGATCCCCGGTCCGGAATTTTCTGACACGGGCGCGGCATTGCAGAAATTGTGTAAAATTCCGCATCTGCTGCAGAATAATTACAACGGCAGCCCCAGTGAATATGAAAACGCCATTGCCAAAGCGGGGACGCTGACTGCGCGGGCGGACGATCTTGCCCAGGATGATCTGTCCACCATCATGTACACCTCGGGTACGACGGGTTTGCCCAAGGGGGCCATGATCACCCATGGCATGACATTCTGGAACGCGATCAACCTGGGGCCGCCTGCACGGGTTGGGATGGACAGCAAACATCTGGTCGTTATGCCCCTGTTTCATACCGGCGGGTTGAACTGCTATACCAATGTTGTCTTTCATGCGGGCGGAACGGTTGCCGTGGCCCGGGAATTTGATCCCGGCGCAATATTGCGCCTGTTATCAAAAGACAGCGGTCATGGCATTACACATTTCCTTGGCGTGCCCTCCATGTATCTGTTCATGAGCCAGCATCCGGATTTTGCCGTTTCCGATTTCTCCGGCATCATAACAGCGGGTATTGGTGCCGCTCCGGCAGCGAAAGTCTTGCTTGAGACCTGGGCGGATAAGGGCCTGGCGCTGGCGCAAGTCTATGGCCTGACCGAGACAAGCCCGATCATTACCGTACTGGATAGCCATATGACCAAGGATAAGGTCGGCTCTGCCGGTTTGCCTGCGTTGCATGTGGATGTGCGGCTCGTGGACGAAAACGATGCGGACATCACTGAACCGGATGTCGTCGGCGAAATATGGTGCAAGGGACCGATTGTAACGCCGGGTTACTGGAACCGGCCCGACGCCACCAAATCAACCTTCCATGACGGCTGGTTCAAGACCGGCGATGCGGCGAGGATGGACAGCGACGGCTATTTCTATATCGTTGACCGCTGGAAGGACATGTACATTTCGGGCGGCGAGAATGTGTATCCCGCCGAAGTTGAAGCGGTGATTTTCCAGATCAAGGGCGTTGCCGATGTGGGCGTGATCGGCGTGGCGCATGAGAAATGGGGCGAAACCGGCCAGGCCTGTGTGGTGCGCGCACCGGGTTCCAGCATTACTGAGGCCGACATACTGAGTTATTGCAGCACCCGGCTGGCGAAGTTCAAGCAACCCGCCAGCGTGCGCTTCATCGAGACAATCCCCCGCAACGCCAGCGGCAAAACCCTGAAACGCGAATTGCGCCGGGAGGCTGAAGAAGCGGCACAGGCAGCGGGCTCCGGCAAGGCCGCAGAATAGACGATGCCCGAAAATAAGGGGGCGGTTTCGCGCAGGCGTTTTATCAAGGTCTTGGGCGGGGCCGCTGCAGTGGCGGGTGCGGGCGCAATCGGCCTTTCGCGTTGCGATCAAATGCCGCAAGAGGCAGTTGGCGCCTGGAGTGGTCCCGGACCGGGGGAGAGCGAACCCCGGCGCCGGGCGTTATCCTACGCGCTGCTCGCCCCTAACCCGCATAATCAACAGCCCTGGATTGCCGATCTGCGGCAGCGCGATGCCGTAACATTCCTGTGCGACCCGGTGCGCCTTTTACCGGATACTGATCCGTTCTCGCGGCAAATTGTTATTGGATGTGGCGCATTTCTGGAACTTCTGTCTATGGCCGCAGCAGAACAGGGACTGCGAACCGATGTAACCTACTTTCCCGATGGCGAATGGCGCGACGGGCAGATGGGCAACGCCGCCTTGTGCCGTGTCGCATTCACGCCGGATAAAAATGTGGCGCGTGACCCATTATTTGTGCAGGTTCTGCGGCGGCGGACAAACCGTAATGCCTATTCCGAAATCACCATGACCGAGGCCGAAGCCGCACAGCTTGCATCCGCCCTGCAGGCCTCATCTGTACAATTTGGCTGGACTGCCGATGCGAAAAAGTGCGCTGAACTTCGCGCCCATGCCGAGCGGGGCTGGCGCATAGAGCTGGATACGGACGCCGCCTATCTTGAAAGTGTCCGGTTGTATCGTATTACGGGCAGTGAGATAGCGCAGCATCGTGACGGATTATCCCTGAACGGACCTTTCGTGTGGTGGGCGCACCGGACGGGGATGCTTACACACGAGAAGGCGCTTGCGCTTGACACTTCAACGCGCGCGCAATCATTTGAATTCGTTGCCAGACAGATACGAAACACGTTCAGCTTTGCCTGGCTCAGCACCGGCAGCAATGATCGCCGGGCGCAACTTGACGTAGGGGCAGCGTATGTGCGGCTTAACCTTAAGGCTACGGAGCTTGGCCTTGCGATTGGGCCGTTAAGTCAGGTTCTGCAGGAATTTCCCGCCATGTTGCCGCTGCGCGAGCAGAACAAAAAACTCCTCGGCGTTCCGGACGCGCACACGGTACAGATGTTCGTGCGGGCC
>JBEBFX010000222.1:0-4377 GCA_040081735.1 Alphaproteobacteria bacterium
GTTGAACGGCAGCAAACAAACATCGCAGGAAAACCGCACATGTTTCGTCCGCGCCGACAAAGCGGCGGCGACCGGAATCCACGACGGCAAATACCCGTCCTCGACGAAATGATGTTCGGTGAACCAGATCAGATCAAGCCCGTGCCCATCCAGCATCGCGATCTGATCGGCGATCGCCGCGTAAAAATCGGGCGTCTTCATCCCGGATTCCGGCGGATTGCGATAATCGTAGACCGCGCCGAGACGTAACGGAAGCGTCATTGTTTTCTCCTCATCATTGTTTTCTTCTGGAATGAATGCCTGACTCGATCTGCACCGGTCACCCGCAAAACATGCCCCTTGCTGGACGTCAGCCTGTGAGGCAAAACTGAACCGCCCCAGGATTGCCGGAGGATAATTGGTTTAAGTTAGCGGGCTATGGGGGTTTCGTCCAGCATAGCGCAATAATTTTGTTCAGCCTCAGCAGGCGGGATGTTGCCGATGGGCTTCAGTAGCCTCCGGTGATTGAACCAGCCGGCCAATACCAGCATTGCGAACGCGATGGCTTCGAAGGTTCGCCATGGACAGCGTCTGCGGATCATCCCGGTCTTATAAAGACCATTGATTGTTTCATCCAAAGCGTTGTCATAACTGTCACCGGCGCTGCCAGCCGAAGGTTCGATGTCCGCTTCGGCCAGTGCAATCATCGCGTATCTTGCCGGCCTTCCAGCGCCGGTTCGCTTTACTCTGACAATGCCGGCTTTCAGAACACTATTCCCAGGGGATGGCCGGGATGATATGTTCTCTATTCGTTCAAATGTGCGCGAGAGTCAATAGCCCGGACGATAAATGGATAGCGCAGGAAAGCCGGAACAGGACAATTCGGATAAACCCTCACGCCAGAGGAAGATCATCCATGTGGATATGGATGCATTCTATGCCTCAGTGGAGCAGCGCGATAATCCGGAACTGCGCGGCAGGCCGGTCGTTGTTGGCGGATCACAGGAGCGCGGGGTCGTCGCGGCTGCAAGTTACGAAGCGAGAAAATTCGGCATCCATTCGGCGATGCCATCCGTTACGGCGCGCAGGAAATGTCCCGGACTGATCTTCGTCAAGCCGCGTTTTGATGTCTACAAAGCCGCGTCTCAGCAGATCCGGGGAATATTTTCCGGGCATACCGCATTGATCGAACCGCTCTCTCTTGACGAAGCCTATCTTGATGTGACGGAAAATTTACAGGGCATCGCCTCTGCGACCGAAATCGCCGAAGTGATCAGGACAAAGATCAAGACCGAAACCGGACTGACGGCATCTGCCGGTGTCTCCTACAACAAGTTTCTTGCAAAACTGGCTTCTGATCAGAACAAACCGGATGGGATTTTTGTAATCACACCGAAGATGGGACCAGGCTATGTCGAGAAACTTCACATCAGCAAATTTCATGGGGTCGGTCCGGCGACAACAGCAAAGATGAACAGTCTGGGCATCGAGACCGGGTTGGACCTGAAGGCCTGCCCGCTCGCTTTCCTGCAAAAGCATTTCGGAAAGTCTGGCCCCTATTATTACTGGATTGCGCGAGGCGTCGACGAGCGGCCGATTCGCGCGGACCGGATACGAAAGTCCATTGGCGCAGAGAACACATTTTCACAAGATATCGTTATGATCGAAACGGCGCGCGAGGCCCTGCTTGCGATCATCGAAAAAATCTGGCGGTATTGTGAGAGCAACGGCATTCGTGGCCGCACCGTGACACTGAAGGTTAAATACTCGGATTTTGAACAGATCACCCGGAGCCGGTCTGTGCCGGATTTTATCGCTTCTCAATCGGATATGACACGCCTTGCAGAATCCTTGCTGGAACCGCTATGGCCGTTCCGCAAGGGGGTTCGTCTGCTCGGCGTTACCATGTCTTCACTCGGAGATGGTCTTCCGGAAGGTGACCGGCAGATGCGCCTGGAAATATAGAGCAAAAATCAACGCCGCCGCCGTTCATATCAGGGTGGCGTCAGCCCTGTGGCTTTCGAACGAAAGGCTGCATGATGAGAGACAGGTGGCAGGAATAAACCGTTACAAGTCAGGTTCCTTATATACCCGGGCGCGCCCGCAACAATTATCCCGGCATGCGGCATGGCCAACATTGGACGGCGTCACCAATCGGTAATTATCCCGGCATGCGGCATGGCCAACATTGGACGGCGTCACCAATCGGTGTTGCCGCCCCTTATTGCAGGCAGAAAGTAGACTTCACTATCTGGCTTAATTTTCTCCAGAAGCGGGGTGGCTATGATCCTGCCGTCTATGGCCACGGCGCATGCTCCCAGTTTTTTGCCGGCCCCCGGGAACATTGCGTCAAGTGCACGCACGGTTTGGCGCACGCTCGAAACCTGCAGTTCAAAATGCGTCTTGCCTCCGGTAAACTGGCGGCCGAAATCTTCACTGAGAACGATGCGGGCCATCAGGAGAAAACATTATTGCCGCGGCCGAAAGCGCGCGATCCAGAGTTAATTATGCAGAATTCGGCCTGCCGCTTCCGGAGCGCCTTACAGCAAGGCCCGTTGCAAGAATCCTGATTCAATCTGCTCACGGATTAAATTCTCATTTTCCCTCAATCACCTTAAGTATTTTGGGCGGTGACATTGGAAGACTTGTCATGCGCGCGCCTATTGCACGCGATACTGCATTAGCAATAGCAGCCAATGGCGGCACAATCGACACCTCACCCACACCACGCACCCCAAATGGGTGACTGGGGCTGGGAACTTCAATGATTACCGTGTCGATCATTGGTAAATCACTTGCCACCGGGACACGGTAATCCAGATACGCCGCATTCTGCAGACGCCCGTCCGCGCCGTAGACATATTCCTCATTCAGCGCCCAGCCAATGCCTTGTGTTGCCCCGCCCTGCATCTGTCCTTCGACATAGCTGGGATGGATGGCCTTGCCAGCATCCTGCGTCACCAGATAACGCAGCACGGTAACATGGCCGGTTTCGGGATCAACTTCCACATCGCACATATGCGTGCCAAAAGCCGGCCCTGGCCCGTTTGCATTCAAGGATGCATTGCCAATAACAGGACCGCCTGTAAGCGGCGCCTGTTCGGCAAGCCGCGCCAGAGACAGCGGTTCGAAGTCACCTGCATTGGCGCTGGCGGGCCTGGCGTAGCCGTCTTCCCAGACCACTTCATCTATGCTGATCTCCCATAGTAATGCGGCGCGCTCGCGCAGCTTCACAATGGCGTCCTCGGCCGCCTGGATCACCGCCATGCCAGTGGCAAATGTAATCCGCGATCCGCCTGTAACGTCATTAAAGCCGACCGTGCTTGTATCCCCGATGACGGGGCGTACTTTTTCAAATTCAATGCCCAGGACCTCGGCTGCTATTAAGGCCATGGAGGCACGGGAGCCGCCAATATCCGGACAGCCATACGCAACCGTCACGGTGCCATCCGCAGCAATATTGATAGCTGCGCTCGATTGCCCGCCAAAATTGAACCAAAAGCCCGATGCAATCCCGCGACCCTGATTTGGGCCTAGTGGAATTTTATAGTTTGGGTGATTTTTGACCGCATTCAGGCATTCAATATTGCCGATGGCCTCAAAGTTGGGACCATAGGCCGCTGCGGTTCCCTCTTTGGAGGCGTTCATCAGGCGTAATTCAATTGGATCGATATTAAGCTTTTGTGCAATCTCGTCGATCACGCTCTCAACGGCAAGGGCCGCCATCGGCGCACCCGGCGCACGATAGGCGACGCACATAGGCCTGTTGACGAGAACCTCATAGCCCACGGCGCGGCTATGCGCTAAATCGTAACATGCGAATGCGGTCATGCAGGCGGGCCCAACAGGCGATCCCGCAAAACCACCAGCCTGATAGCGAAACTCTGCGGCGCCGGCAACAAGCCGGCCATCTTTTTTGGCGCCAATTTTTACGTCGATAGACGTACCCGATGTCGGCCCCGTTGCGCGAAAAACCTCCTGGCGGGACATGACGATGCGCACAGGACGCTTCGCCTTGCGCGCCAGAAGAACGGCCACAGGCTCGACATAGACGGTGAGTTTGCCGCCAAAGCCACCACCGATTTCAGCCGGTGTTACGCGTATCTGCGACAATTCCATCTTCAATAGTGCGGCGGTATAGGTACGCACCATGAAGTGGCCCTGGCTGCTGCACCAGATCCGGCACTGGCCGTCTTCCGACCATTCCGCCACTGCTGCATGTGGCTCGATATAGCCCTGATGCACCGCTGCGGTTTTGAAGGAACGTTCAATAATGATGTCAGCGTCCTTGAACGCGGCATCGGGATCGCCCAGGCCCATCTGTGTGCGCATGACAATGTTAGAAGGCTTTTCGGGCCGTGGTTCGACGCCAGCAGTAAAGTTATGGTCATGCAAAAC
>JBEBFX010000223.1:0-4345 GCA_040081735.1 Alphaproteobacteria bacterium
GAAAAGTCCTTTGATTCATTCTATTTGGGCGCAGACTTGCTGGATGAAGGCCTGAACACATCAACAGTTCACGAGAAGCAAATCCGCCAAACGATAACGGACGCCTTTGCGTCCCGCCCTGCTTATCTTATCGTATCCACGGTCGAGCCGCGCAAAAACCACGCCTATCTATTGGACGCCTTCGATCTCCTGTGGGATCAGGGCTACGATATCAGCCTGATTATCGCCGGTCGAATCGGCTGGAAAGTCAAGGATCTGGTGGCGCGCATCATGACCCATAGCCAATATGGCAAACGCCTGTTTCTTTTATCAGACCTCACCGACCAGGAGGTGGTCTATTGTTATCGTCATGCAAAAATGCTTGTTTTTCCGTCAATAGTCGAAGGATTTGGCCTGCCTATCGTCGAGAGCCTGAGCAACCGCCTGCCTGTGCTGGCCAGCGACACACCTGTCCACAGGGAAGTCGGCAAAAATCAGATAGGTTATTTTGATTTGTCAAATCCCCGGCATCTTAGCGACACAATCAAAAATATTGAGGCCAACGGCATTCCCGCAGGTTTGCAGGTTCCGGATGACTATAAATGGACGAGCTGGCGTGAAAGCACGCGGCAACTGCTCATAAAAGTCATGGACATTGGCTGTCAGCAGGCTGAATAGCGCCAGAATGGATACGCCTCACTGATCAGTGAAATCATTGATGTAATTGATATATACGAATTTTTGTGAAATCCCGCCAGATATTGCCCCCCGGCCCCTCAAAGCCCTTGCTTTTTACCGCACCGTGTCCATATAAGCTGCCTGCATGCATGGGCGTGGCAGGCGCTTGCCTGGATCATAAGTGGTTGATATTTTACTGAGCTTTACAGGAAAGCCCCACAGTCAGCGCCCCCTTTCCAGGCCCCGCCAACACACGGATTGAAAGAACCGCCATGAAAGGCAAAGAACTATCAGAGCTTGCGCAGGTTCTCGGCAAGTCCCGGTCCGCGTTTATTGGCGTCGGCATTTTCAGCTTTTTTATCAATATGCTGATGCTGGTGTCACCGCTTTATATGCTGCAAATCTATGACCGTGTGCTGGCCAGCCGCAATGAGACCACGTTATGGGTGCTGACGCTGGTTGCCGTGTTTCTGATTGTCGTCTATGCCGCCTTGGAGACCATGCGTTCGCGCGTGCTGGTGCGCATCAGCGGCCAGATGGACAGCCTGTTGAATGCCCGTGTTTTTACCGCATTGTTCAAATCCGCCGTGCGTGGACCGGCGGGCGGTTCGGGTCAGGCCATCCGGGATCTGGACGGGGTGCGCGATTTTCTGAGCGGACAGGGGTTATTCGCCTTCTTTGACGCGCCATGGATGCCGATTTACCTGGCCGCGATATTTTTGATTGACCCCCTGCTGGGCTGGGTTGCCACGGCCGGCGGCATCATCCTGTTTTCACTTGCGGTGCTGACTGAAATCGCGACGCGCGATACCCTTGGCGAGGCTAGCGCCGCAAATATGCGCGCCGGACATTTCGTCGAAGTAAGCCTGCGCAATGTCGAAGCCATTGAGGCGATGGGTATGGTTCCGGCCATGCTTAAGCGCTGGCAGGGACGCCGCAGCAGGATGCTGCAATTGCAGTCCCTGGCGAGTGACCGCGCCGGTGTGATAACTGCAATGTCCAAATTTACCCGCGTGGTGTTACAGATTGCCATTCTGGGCTTTGGCGCCTATCTGGTGATCCACAATCACATCACCGCCGGGTTGATGATTGCTGCATCGATCATGATGGGGCGCGCCCTGGCGCCGGTAGAAATCGCTGTCGGCAGCTGGAAGCATTTTCTGACAGCGCGTACGGCCTATGAACGGTTGAATGCGCTGCTGAAAGCGGTTCCCGCGCAACGCGATTTCATGCATCTGCCGGCCCCCCTGGGCAATTTGCAGGTTGAGCAGGCGATCGTGGTGCCGCCGGGGGCAACCGTTCCCGCCCTAAAAGGCGTCGGCTTCACAGTGGCGGCGGGTGATATCGTCGGCATTATTGGCCCCAGCGCGGCCGGGAAATCTACGCTGGCGCGATTGCTGGTGGGTGTGTGGCCCCCCTATGCCGGCAAGGTGCGCATTGACGGCGCAGACATTATGACATGGGACCGCGAACGCCTTGGCCCCTATATCGGTTACCTGCCGCAGGATGTTGAATTATTCGAGGGCACCATTGCCGAGAATATCGCCCGCTTCGGAGAAGTGGTCTCGGAGCAGGTCATTCTGGCGGCGCAGCGGGCCGGTGTCCATGAACTCATATTGAAACTGCCGGCTGGATACGACACCCAGATCGGCCCCGGCGGTCAAACCCTGTCAGGCGGCCAGCGGCAAAGGGTCGGCCTGGCCCGCGCCCTGTATGGGGATCCTGTGGTGATTGTGCTGGACGAGCCTAACTCCAATCTCGACAATGATGGCGAAGCGGCGCTGGCCCGCACCGTCGCTGATCTGAAAACGCGAAAACGCACGACCCTCGTGATCACCCATCGCCCCAGCCTGCTGGCCTCGGTGGATTATATTATGGTCATGCGCGAAGGCATGATCGAAAAATTCGGCCCGAGAGATGAAATTCTGGGGCAATATTTACGTCCCTCCGCCGTGCCCAATACGCCGCCTGAATCTGGACCAGAAAGGGGCGGCGTTGCTGTGGTTAATCCGGTATGACGTTTCAAGACATCGCCGTACGCCTGGGACTTCATCAGGAAGGACAGGAATTTAATCTGAAATCCGTGGTCGCCAACTCCCTGCAAAAGGTGCAGGCCCCGTTTACGCGCACCGATCAGAATGCCCTCGATCCGGATGAGCTTTCGGATACCCGCAGGCCGCTGGTGGTTGGCGCGATCATCATCGTCGTTACATTTTTCGGATTTGGCCTCTGGGCCGCCCTCGCCCCCATCGATAGCGCCGCTATTGCCTCGGGTTTTCTTACGGTGCAGTCAAACCGCCGCACCATTCAGCATCTTGAAGGCGGAATTGTGCAGGAGATTTTTGCCAGGGATGGCATGGCCGTTAACGCGGGCGATGTTCTGATCCGCCTTGATGAAACCCGGGCCAAGGCCCAGACCGATATATTGCTGGCCGATCTTGATTCACAACTTGCGACAGAAGCGCGCCTGCTGGCGGAACGTGAGGGCCTCAACGCCCCCGTCTTCCCCGAGGAATTATTAAAACGCCAGACCGACCCGTCGATTACCGCAATTCTGGCCGGTCAGCGCAATGTATTCGATACAAGGATGGCTTCACTCGCCGGCCAAAAATCCATTCTGGAACAGCGTGTGGGACAATTCAATGAGCAGATTTCCGGGTTGCGGGCCCTGGTTAAGGCAAAAGGCACCCAGGCCCGTCTGATCAATGAAGAGTTAAAGGATTTATCGGGTCTGCTGGAGCGCGGTTACGTCACCAAGACGCGGGTGCTGGCGCTGGAGCGCGAGGCGGCCCGCCTTGAAGGCGAACGCGCCGAACATATTGCGGCGATCGCGCGCTCCGAACAGGGCATCGGCGAAGCCAGGCTGCAAAGTTTTCAGCTGGAAAAGGCCCGCCAGGAAGAAATCGCCAGCGAATTGCGCGATGTGCAGGCCAGAATCGCGGAACTGCGCGAGCGCATGATTGCGTCTTCTGACATGCTGCGCCGGATCGATATCGTTGCGCCCGTTTCCGGTACGGTAATGGATCTGGCGGTGCACACGGCGGGCGGCGTCATAGCGCCGGGCGCGCCCATTATGGACATTGTGCCGCTGAATGATGTGCTGGTGGTCGAAGTGCAAATCAATCCGATTGACATTGACACGATACGGCCGGGCAGCGAAGTCGCGCTGCGCGTCAGCACGGCGGACGCCCGCAAGACACCCGTTATCACCGGGATTCTGGAAACCATTTCCGCCGACCGTTCCGTCGATCAGCGCTCGGGCATTGCCTATTACAAGGGCCGCGTCGTGATACCAGTGGAACAGCGTGAGCGGCTGGGCGGCCTGACCTTGCGCAGCGGCATGCAGGTTGAGGCGCTGATAAACCGGGGCGAGCAAACGGCGCTGCAATATGTGCTGAAGCCGCTGACCGAAGCCTTCGCCAAATCCTTCCGTGAAAGATAGGGTTGCGCAGATAATGCCGGTGAAATTGCGCTTTGCTTTTTTGGCTTCCATTGCCCTGCTGGCGCTGGTTCCGCCGGCCCATGCGGGCCAATCCCTGGAAGAGGCGCTGGCCGCCGCCTATCGCAGCAATCCGCAATTACAGGCCGAACGCGCCCGCCAGCGGGCAACAGATGAAGGCGTTGCGCGCGCGTTGGGCGGCTTTCGCCCCAGCATTGTCGTCAATGGTGAAGTAGGCCGGGCGGTGGA
>JBEBFX010000065.1:0-15709 GCA_040081735.1 Alphaproteobacteria bacterium
CGTGCATTTCGATTCGCCGGCCAGGCTGAATGTCGTACGTGCTGACGACCTGCTGATACTCGCCCCAGGTACTGTGGAACAGAACCTGAGTTCCATCCAGTCGCACATCATAGGTGTATGTTGAGCTACTCTGGCTATATCCGCTGCCGACAAGCACGCCAAAGTTGGCAAAATTGGAGGTGTCGGTTTTCGTGATGGAGGTATAGGCGTTATCTCCGCCACTGGGATACCAGGACCGTGCGTCAGTATGTGCGCCAGAGCAGTTGTTACTGACCGTGCAGGTTGTCCAGATATCAGTGCCACCGCCGACCTGCGTGACCGTAATACCACCAAAGCTGAACGGGCTCAGGCTGGTCCCGGCATTACTGGTGGAAGGCAGCGTTTCAAAATCGTTGAAACCGGAGCGCGATCCATCAGCGATGAAGTCGGTAAAAAATACCTCAGGGGCGGCAGCTGCGGTAAACGTCAGTCCCGGATTAGCGCTGTTGAATGCGCCGTTGAAGCTGACATTGGCGCTGCTGATGGGGGAATGGCTAATAAGCCCCGTGCTGTCGAGGGTAGCCCCGCTGGCGATAATGGCCAGACTATCCACATCCACATACAGCGGGGTAGCAACAGACCCAATGATGTTGCCAGCGGAATTCAGGGTAACGTTCTGCAAACGCCCATCGGCGCCGAGCGGGCCAAGTACCAGGCCGGTCTGGCTTTGTATCGTCAGATCGTATTCAAAAAAGTTTGAATCAACCGCGCCCATCGTCACCGACCCGGCCGGCGCAACGATCTGAGTCGCGCCCTCCAGGAGTGAATGGCCATTGACGGTAAAATTGCCGCTCACAACGGTGTAGAGCCCATCCAGATGCACCGTGCTGCCGCTGGTTTCAGTGAAGGTCTGACTGCCGGTTGTGAATACATCATGCAGTTCAATGGACGAGGCTGTGACAGTGAGCGAATCCAGAATGTTGATGGAACCAACCGGGCCAACAAATGTTACATCCCCGCTTGGCGACGTTACTGTCAGGCTGCCGGAGGAGTCCCCCAGAACGTCGACAGCACTGGAAAATTCACCGCCGTGAGGGCTGGTAATGACCCGGTTGCCGTTGATGAGAACAGGATCTGAAAAGTAAAAAGTGTCAGAGGATAGATTGGCGCCCAGGAAAACCTGCCCCTCACTGGCGTTCAGGTTAATATCGCCGGTAAAGAGCGAGGCAGCACCACTGAAACTAAAATCGGTAGATGCGTTTAGCCGTACATCATTGACCGCGGGCCCGGATGCGCCATCAATGATGAAATCATTCGCGCTGTTAATGGTCAAACGCCCCGCAGTAAACCGGGTCAGATCGGCGTTGGTGATATACAGATAACCGCTGCTGGTTGCACCGCCAGCGCCGAGACGGACATCGCCAAGGGAATTGTTGATCGTCAGGTTCCCGGCGCCTGTATTGATGGCGCCATTGAATGTAATGACATTTCCGGTCAGGGTCACGGCGTCTGTGGTTTGCAGCGCCCCCAGGGTTAAATTTCCGTTTCCTGTTCCGGTTGTGCCGTCGATGGTCAGATCGGCGCCGAGGGCCGTCAGCCTGATCCTGTCACCCGCCTGCATGGCAAAGCCGCCCGAACCGGTTTCAAACTTCACCTGTCCCGCGATGCCCAGGGTCAGCTCGTTATCGGCAATATCGGCAATAGTGATCGCAATGGGCGCCTGCAGCGTGAGATTGGCGGTATTCAATGCCTCCAGCGCCCCGGTGGAAATCGTAAAGTTATTCTCAGCAAGGTTGCTAAACGAAATGATTCCATCAAGAATTTGCGCATCGTCAGCAGCGGTTGCGGCATTGATGATGAAAATGTTGCCGCTGCCAGGCGGAGGGGGCGGGGGTGACGCGCCGTTAAAGCCGTCAAACACCAGGTCCGTGTCACTGGAGTTACTCACCCCGTTAAAGACGATCAGCGCCCGCCCGGCCTCGCCATCGGCGTTATCAATAAAGCCGGTAAGATCAGCGCTGCCCGCGCCGACGTCAATTATCAGCGACGCAACATCGACATACAGCGGCGCCTCGATATTGCCGATGCTCAGTCCGTTGGCGTCAAGGATAACGTTATTCAGCGGCGCCCCGAATTCCGTATCGCCCAGCGACCCAAGGGTTAAGTCAGTTGTGGCGTTGATGGTAAAATCGGACGTTCCATTTACTCTTTCCATTCTTACGGCTGCTGCGGTGATCGACGTGTCGCCAAGTAATAGTGTGTCACCAATGACCTCGAAATCTCCGTCCGTCGGCCCGGTGACCAGATTGAATATGCCGTTAAGATAAACGGCGCCGCCGAACGCAGTATAGACTTGCGGCCCAACCGTCGTAACACCGTTAAGATCGATATTGGAGGCGTTTACAGTCAACGCGCTCAATGGGTTGAAGGACCCCACCGCGCTTTCGAAATTCACATTTCCCCCGGCGGCCTCCACCGTCAGACTATCCCCGGCGTCCGCGCTATCGACGATATTATCAAAGGTGCCCCCGGTCTCACTGGTGAGCGTACGGCCACCAGCGACCAACACCGGCGAGGGGAATAAGAAATTGGATGCAATAAGATCTGCGCCGAGGTTGATGACGCCACTCGCCAGCCCTAAAATGGGCGCATCAAAAAATGAGACCGCGCCGGTGAAATTTAGATTGCCGCCTCTTGCGTCCATCAGGATGGCTCTTCCCGTGGTGGCGGCAGGAGACACGCCGTCTACGTCAAAGCTGCCAACGCTGGCAAGGCGCACTGTGTCCGTGTCCAGCAGAGCAAGTTCAGCATTGGAGATATTCATGGATGCGCCGGGACTTGCGCCGATCTCCAGTGTGCCGGAGGTATTGGTTATATCAATGCTGCCAAAGGTGCTGATAGCGGCGCTCAGTATCAGATCAGCGGCCTCAATGTAAATATTGTCCGCCCCCGACACATCATCGGCAATGGTCAGGGCGCCTGTGCCATTAAGATCATGGTCGGCGACCAGCGCCAGACTTACGGTATCATCGTTTATAGGCGCCAGAACGAACGTAGTGGTCAGGTTGAATGAAACGTTGATATCGCCGTTGGCAAACGCCAGCAGGCTCTTGAAGCTCGAGTCAGCTACGCTGAAATTTATATTTCCGGGGGCGATCAGTTGTATGTAATTAAATCCATCGCTTTCAAAGTCTAAAATATCGGCCACGGTGATGTGACCGGCGCTGGTAACCTCCACATGGCCTGCCGTGATATTGGATAGTTCGCCGTTGTCGATCACCATGGCGCCAGCGGCGCTGTTACCGATCAGGATATCGCCATTTGTATTGGTGATCGTGACCGTTCCGGTGCTGGCGTTCAGGGACCCGTCCAGCGTCAGATCATCGGCCGTGATATAGACGTCAGATGCCAATGACTTGACGGTATTGCCGGAATTGACAGTAAATGTGCCGCCGCCAATGCCATTCGTGTTCGCCTGAAGCTGCACAAACCCGTTATTGGCCGTTACGTTGGTGAAAACAGTGACCGACCCCTGACTGAACGCATTGACGTTATTGGCAAAAACTGATGCGGCGCCGCTGAAAAATATGGTGCTTTCCCCGGTCTTGAACACTAGATTATTGATGGTGTCCGTGTCAGCGGCGGAAATGCCGTCAACAGTCAACGTAAACGGACTGTCTATCGTCAGACTGTTAGCCGTAACCAGGGCCAGTTCGGCGGCGGAGATATTCAGATCAACGCCCGGATTGTTGCCGATCTGCGCCGTGCCGGATGTATTGGTGATGATCACATCGCCTGATGCAGCGTTGATCGTTTCGCCGATTAAAATGTCTTTAGCGATTAAGTTGATATCGCCGCCCGCAGTGCTGATCGCCCCGCCAGGATTGATAAATATTTCCTCGCCGATCAGGGTCAATGTCCCGCCGTTCAGAACGATCCCGCCCACGTCTATGATGCCGTCGCCTGTGCCTGCGGTGGCGTCAAGGGTAAGGTTACCGCCGCCTGTGACCTGAATAACATCGCTGAGGTCACTTGCGCTAATACCGCCTGCACCGGTCTTGAAACTGATGCTGGTTGTTGAGCTAAGGCTAAGCACGCCATCGGCCAGAGTGTTGATATGGATTGAATTATTGGCTTCCAAGACGAGTGTCCCGGTCAGGGATTCGACGGCGCCTTCGGAAATTGTGAAAGTCCCGCCGCCATCGGCGAAGAAAATTTTACCATCAAATTGGAATTCGGGGTCATTCGCGCCAATGCCATTAACAATAATGATATCATCCGGATCGAGCAGCAGAGTTCCGCTGTTTCCATTTGGGGCGCTGGTGTCCACTTTGCCGTCGAAGCCGAGATTTTGTTTGCCGGACACTTCAACTGTGCCGCCATTGCCGGACGCGGCGCCGCCGCGCGCCGAAATGCTGCCGTAATAGCGGGTGTCGCCGTCGGCCCACACGACCGCCTTGCCCGCATCGCCCGATGTGATCGCATCTGTTGTGATCGTGACATCACGGCCAACATAGGTACGGCTGGCCGTGGGCGTGGCGCCGCCGCCCTGATAATCGCCGCCAACCAGGATTACGCCGCCGCCCGCGTCGCCCGAGGCGTCAAGCCGGGCGTTGCCGGTCAGCGCAACCTTTTCGCCCAGAACCCTGATGGCGCCGCCGGTTTCGCCCGCATCGCGCCCGGAAACATCCACCGTCCCCGTAACCTGCACGACGCCCGCGTCCGCGCCATAAAACACCACCGCGCCGTTCTCGACCCCAACCGAGCGCGCCTCGACCACGCCGCCCATATTGATCAGGCTGTTCACCGCCGCCGCCCCCGAACGCGCCGTGATCTCGATCACACCCCCGTCAGACGAAATCCGCCCCGTGTTCACAATCGATCCGAGCATCGCGTCACTGACCCCGATCCGGATCAGATCATCGCCGTACATGTCCAGCGTGAAGGTCTCCCCCGACGCCAGCTGCACCCGCCCCAGACGCGCAGCAATCGTGCCCGAATTCTCCACCCCCGGCGCCACCAGCGCCGCCAGGCCGCCATCGCGCACCGAAATATCGCCCGCATTCACAATGCGCGCCCCGGCGCGCCCGGCAAGGGCGAAATCCCCGCGCCCCGCCATGAAATCCTGACTGGACATATCCGCCGTGCTGGCCACCAGCCCCGCCACGTCAATGCGCGCCCCCGCGCCAATGCTGATCCCCGCCGGATTGATCAAAGTCAGGCGGCCCTGCGCCTGAAGCGTCCCCAGTATCTCGCTCGGACCCCCGCCGCCCGTAACCCGGTTCAGCAGCGACGCCATGCTCGATGGCTGAAACACCTCTACCGTCTCATGCGCCCCGATGTCAAAGCTGCGCCAGTCAATCACCGCCGCCATGCTCGACTGAGTGATCGCCAGACTGGCCGCCCCGGTCTGGGCAATGCTGGCCGCGCCCGCAACAACCACGCCGTCCTGTGGCAGGGCCCGGGCGGGAAGGGCGCTCACGCTTACCCCCGCCAGCGCCGCCAGCGACACCCCCAGCAGCGGCAGCCCGCTCAGCGCCGAACGGCCCAGCAGCCGGTTCTTGAGACGAAGTTCAGTCAGCGGCAATAGGCCAGGGGTCATGAAACGTCATCCAAAAATAAATATGAAGCAGAAAAATGATTAACGCGTCTTAAGACTTCACCCCAACATGACCCCGTTCAGCAGCCATGGCCAGAGACCGTTGTCACAGAGCAGGCAGAAATATCATCGCGCCACGATAACTGATTTATAAACCCCTAACAAGCGCAGAATTCCGCCAAAAACTTAACCATAATGCCAAACATGGCGTTAAGCATCCGATGCGCGGTATAGCACAATAATGGTCCGGCAGAGAAAGACCCGGCCCTTTCCTCCCCGCCCAGCCATCAAAACCGCGAATCAACCCTCAGAGCGAACTCAAAACTGGATAGAAGTTTGGGGCAAGGTCAGGAGCTACCTAGAGCACGATGATTTTAGGTTTACTTATGCCAACGCTTCGGCCTGTCACCCCGGATTTATTCCGGGGTCCACCAGCCTTCGCAAGAAGGCTGCGGCTTGGCAAGGGAGTTACAATGAAAGGCATGCGTTTTTGTCCCTGGACCCCGCAACAAGTGCGGGGTGACACTGTGAGTTAGGTGATTCAATGTAAAATCATTTCGCTCTAAACTACAGCCACAGGTTATCACGTGATGTAATGACAATTTACACGGTGCGATAAAAGACCCATTAACGGTGGTCAGAACGGCGAAATGATATCGTATAATTGCTGGCCATAGCGCGCCTGCTGCACGTCTGTGAGCTGACCGCGGCCGCCATAGGAAATACGCGCTTCGGCGATCTGGGTGTGCTGGATTGTGTTTTGATTGCTGATGTCTTCCGGCCGGACAACGCCGGAAATCATAATTTCACGAACCTCGAAATTGATGCGGACTTCCTGACGGCCCTGGATCACCAGATTACCATTGGGCATGATCTGGGTGATAATCGCCGCCACTGTGGTCACGATCTCCTCTTTGCGGTCAACCGAGCCTTTACCGCTGTTATTACTTGTAGAATTTGCCTCCAGCAGGTTTTCAGGATCGACGGCGTCCGGTAAAATCTTGGTCAGGCTCTTTTCATAGCCGAACAACGCCTTTGCAGAAGCCCCCTCGTCCGCCGTCCGGGTGCGGGTGGTGGCGTTGTCCACCTTGGCGCTGTCGGTAATGTTGATGCTGACGGTCAGAATGTCGCCAATTTTGGTGGCGCGCTGGTCCTTGAAAAAGGCGCGCGAACCCGTCTTCCAGAGCGAGTTGGGCTGCGTTGTATAGACGTCGGCGGCGGGCATCGGCAAGCTGACCTGGGTCGCCTGGGGCACCCCGGCTTTAGCGCCCTCCAGGGGTGTCAGCGCAGGCGGGCTGCCGATGGAGCTCAGCCGGTCAACAGTCCCCGCGCAGGCGTTCAGGCCAAGCAACGCCAGGCCGAGCACGGATCCCCGCATGACCCTTGCGGTCCATAGATTGACAGATATATGCGGCCTGGCTGGGTGATTTTGCTGTGCGAACATGGGATGATGTTCCAATGGCTTATTGCTCCGGCGTGGCGGGGGATGTTGCGGAATATTCAAGTTGCGAGGTTTGCGCCCCGGCCGGCGCATGGCTGACAAACGGCGGCACCAGCACATATCCCGTGGCGGCGACAATGCCCTCAAAGGTGCGGCTGGTCTGGGTATTCACCACGCGGATGGCCTGTCCGCGCGCGCCATCGTCAAGCGCCTTGCCACGCACAGAAAGGCTTAATCCAGGCGCTTCAAAGGCAATTGTCACCAGATCGCCTTTGGAAACCAGTTTCGGTTGCGTAATATCACTGCTGCGCAGCGGCACGCCGGCGCGCAGGGGCCGCTTGGCCGCCATTCCGATCAGCACCTCACTGCTGGTGATATAGTCAATTCCGGCCGGCGAACGTTTCATTTGCTGCAGGACGACTGCGCCGTCGAGGATTATTTCGCCGCGCCCGACGGGTTGCGCCAGAACCGGCACCATGTGCATTTCGATGGCGGAATAGGCCGGTGTAATCCCTGTCATCACTGAAAGCAGCAGAGACAAAGCTGTAACGGACAGTGGCATGCGGATAATTTGTCGCATCAGAATTACCTGCGCAGGTTGGTGGTTGTGGACAGCATTTCGTCAGAAGCCGTGATCACCTTCGAATTCATCTCATAGGCGCGCTGGGCTGTAATCAGGGCGGTGATTTCTGAAACCGGATTGACATTTGATGTTTCGACAAAGCCTTGCAATACAGTGCCGTAACCCAGCGCTCCGGGGGTGCTGACCTGTGCCGCGCCCGATGACGGGGTTTCACTGAACAGATTGCTGCCTTTGGCTTCCAGGCCCGCCTCGTTAAAGAAAATCGCCAGTTCCAGCTGGCCAACGGTCTGGGATTCTACCTGGCCCGGCAGCTTGGCCTGAACCTGACCCTGCTTGTTGATGGTGACCTCGGACGCTTCCGCCGGGATAGAAACACCCGGCCCCACGACAAATCCTTCCGGTGTTACGAGCTGTCCCTCGGCGCTGATGGCAAGCGAGCCGGCCCGTGTATAGGACTGCTCGCCGCTGGGCAGCTGCACCCGGAAGAAGCCGCGCCCCTGAATGGCGACATCATAGGGATTGCCGGTGGAAATCACATTGCCCTGTTCAATGATGCGATAGACAGAGCCGGTCTTGACACCCGACCCGACCTGCACGCCGGAGGGCACGATGGTGCCGGCATCGGAGGAGTTCGATCCGACACGTTCCAGACTCTGGTAGAGTAAATCCTGAAATTCGGCGCGCTGGCGCTTAAATCCGGTCGTGTTCATATTGGCGATGTTGTTCGAAATCACTTCGACATTGAGCTGCTGCGCCAGCATCCCGGTAGATGCGATATTGAGAGACTTCATTATGGTTACCTTTTGTTGCCGTATCAATTGCAGCAAAATCCGCTTGTCATGGCCTAGCGGATGCGCGACAGTTGATCGATTGCCTTGCGGGTTAATTCATCTTCATTTTCAGTAAGTTGCGAGGCTGACTGATATTTGCGCATGACCTCGATCATCCGGGTTATTTCCGCCACCGGCTGAACGTTCGATGTTTCCAGGCTGCCCTGGACAAGCGTGATTTTTCCCTTGGCCACAGGGCTGCTTTGCTGATCCGTCAGCAGGAGGTTGTTGCCTATTTTTTGCAGCGTCTGTTGATCTTCAAAGGCAAAGACGCCAAATTTCTGGTTTGGCAGGCCTGGTCCTGAAATGGTCCCGTCCGAGGCAATGTCCGGCAGTTCCGATCCCGATGGTATAATGATTGGTTTCATTTCGGCGTTTAGCACCGGATAACCATCAGCGGTGACAAGTTCCCCCTTGTTGCTCAGGTGAAAATTGCCGTTTCTGGTGTAGGCCGTCTGATCCTTGTATTGAACCGCGAAGTAGCCTTCTCCGCTATTGGCGACATCCAGGGGGCTTCCGGTTTGCACCAGCGCCCCAACCGACAGGTTTCGCACCAGGCCGTAATCGAGGACGAAGGATATTTCCGGGATTTTCCCCTCGCCTTCAGTGCCGGGGGAGACAAATTCCTTGAACAGCACATTCTCGGATTTGAATGAGTCCGTGTTCACATTCGCCAGATTATTGGCAATGACGTCCATTTCCCGCTTGAGCGAACTGAGATGGGACAGACTTACAAGAAATGCGTTTTCCATTTTATCCCCGGGCTTCTGCCAGTCAGGGGCGGCGCCCCATTGCGTGACTAGTGATATGCATGGGCCATGCCAGCCGGGGACCGGAATATTTCGCGCAGATTGCCGCCGGTTTTTACTTCGGGGGCGGATGGAATGATCTTTAGGCCAGGTTATTTTACCCGGCAAATTTTACCGGTCCCGCCCGCCGGAACGGAAAAAAGAAAGGGTTCCTTTACCCTTATTCGTTAGCTTCGTTTAACGAAATGCCCGTGAAACGGCCAACCGGCCCAGGAAACAGGTGACGATATGGCGAAGGCGCCGGCAAAGAGTAAAGAGCCGTCTGAAGAAGAAGAAGCCCCGGTAGACAGCGCGCCCGCAGAAGGGGAAGCCGTAAAGAAGGGGTTGCCGGGCAAGACCCTGGTTCTTTATGGCGGGGCGGCGTTTCTGGTGCTGCTTCTCGCGGGCGGTTTGGGGGGATACTTCCTCGGCATGTTTGACAGCGCCACCGAGGAGCATGCCGGGGGTGAACATGGCAACGGCAAGTCTGCGAAGGGTGAGCATGGAGAAGGCGAAGAGGGTGAACACAAGACAGTCTTTTATGACCTTCCGGAAATTCTCGTGAATTTGAACAGTGCTGGAAAAAAAGAAACCTATCTCAAAATTCGCATCGCGCTTGAACTCGAAAATGCCCAGACGCAGACGGATCTGGAACCGTTAATGCCAAGGGTTGTCGATAATTTCCAGGTTTTCCTGCGGGAAATGCGTGTCGAGGATCTATCCGGTTCGGCTGGAATGATCCGCCTTAAAGAAGAAATGCTGCAACGCATAAATCTGTCTGTCCAGCCCCTGAAAGTGCAGGACGTTTTGTTCAAGGAAATGCTGATTCAATAAGCCTTAAAAGCTGAAAAGGAATTCTGTCACAATGGCAGATGCTGATGAACTTGATGACGACGCCATAGCCGCACAGTGGGAAGCTGAAATGGCCGCCGATGGCGATGCCGAAGGCGGCGATGATAAAATGGCGTCCGACTGGGAAGCCATGGCCGGCAAGGATGAGGATCTGACTGGCGGTGCGGTTGGCCGGGTTCTGAATCAGGACGAAATAGATAGTCTGCTTGGCTTTGATGGTGATGATTCCAATAGCGAGGATCGTAACGGCATTAAAGCAATGATCAATTCGGCGCTCGTATCCTATGAGCGCCTGCCGATGCTGGAAATCGTGTTTGACCGCCTGGTCCGCATGATGACGACGTCGCTGCGCAACTTTACCTCGGATAATGTTGAAGTCAGTCTGGACAACATCACTTCGGTCCGGTTTGGGGATTATCTGAACTCAATCCCGCTGCCCGCTATTCTGGCTGTGCATCGCGCGGAGGAATGGGACAATTATGGTCTGTTCACTGTCGATTCCAACCTGATATATTCTATCGTTGACGTCCTGCTGGGCGGACGCCGCGGCACGGCGGCCATGCGCATTGAAGGCAGGCCCTACACGACAATCGAGCGTTCACTGGTCGAACGCATGATAGAAGTCGTGCTGGAAGATATGTCGGCGGCATTTGAGCCGCTGTCGCCCGTAACGTTCAAACTTGACCGGATGGAAACCAATCCGCGTTTTGCAGCCATAGCCAGACCGGCAAACGCGGCAATTCTGGTGCGCCTGCGCATAGACATGGAAGATCGCGGAGGACGCATCGAGCTGGCGTTGCCCTATGCTACCCTGGAGCCGATACGTGAATTATTGCTGCAAATGTTCATGGGGGAAAAATTCGGCCGGGACTCGATCTGGGAAAACCACCTGGCGACCGAACTCTGGAACACCGAAATTCCAATCGACGCCGTTCTTGACGAGCAGGCCATAACCCTTGGCGAAGTGATGAATTTCCAGGTCGGTCAAACCCTGATGCTGAATTGCGGGCCGGATGCGACCATCCATATGCGTTGCGGCGCCGTTAACCTGCTGACAGGGCGCATGGGCAGAATGGGCAACAAAATCTCCGTCCGGATCACGGATAATCTCAGAACAAATGCATCAGCCAGTTAATAGGAGCCACCCATGCCTGCGGGATTGATATTGGAAAGTCTGGTTGCCGTCCTGCTGATCGTGACAATCGGGTATTGTTTCATCCTTAATCGGCGGCTTGCGCTGCTCCGGGATGGGCAAAATGAATTGAACGATGTCGTGCGCGCCCTGAATGAAGCTGCGGACAAGGCCCGCGCCAGCGTGGAGCAATTGCGCCGGAACAGTCTGTCAATTGCCGAGGATTTGTCCGGGAAGATCAGGGCGGGGCGCGCCCTGGCGGATGAACTGGGCGTGATTGTCGAGTCCGGCAACGGCCTGGCGGACAGATTGGCGGCAGGCCTGACTGCGGGCCGGGCCGGCGCGCGCAAGCTGGACCCCCTTGAAGCAATGTCACGATTTGATGATGGCTTGCGCCGTCCGGCGTCACGTGAAAACCCCGCAGTTCGTACCGCAGAAGTTACCAGACCGGATTTAAGCCGCAAGGATACGCCTGCGGACAGTGATCTGCGGCTGGCGTTAAAGGCTATGCGCTAATGTTTACAAGTATCAATCAGTTTCTGGACCGCATCCGTTTACTGCCGGTGGTGATGTTGAGCATCGCTTTGCTCTTTGGACTGAAGGTTGACGGAATATGGAACGGTGTGGCCGAATTTCAGGCGGGCATTTCTGAAGCAAAGGCTGAATCTCCGCCCGAAGAGCCTAAAGCGGCCGGAACTGAAAAGAATAATCCGGAGCCGCAAAGCAAGGACGCCGCCAAGCCAAGCGATCCCAACGACATCTCCACCATGAGTGAATCAGAAGTCGCTCTGCTGCAAAAACTTGCAGATCGGAGGGAGCAACTGGAGCGCCAGGCGAAAACCCTGGAAACCCGCGAATCACTTCTTACCGCTGCGGAGAAGCGGGTGGAGGAACGTATTTCCCGGTTAAAGGAAATTGAAGAGAGCGTTACCTCGCTGATTGAACGCTTTGATAAACAGGAAGAAGAACGTCTGGCCAAACTCGTTCAGGTCTATGAGAGCATGAAGGCAAAAAGCGCAGCAGCCATATTTGATCAGCTGGATATGGAAGTATTGCTGGCGGTCGCAAAGCGCATGGATGAAGCGAAGATGGCGGAAGTACTTAGCAAAATGACAGCGGATGCGGCGAAACGGCTGACCATTGAGATGGCCAAACAGAGGAAATTACCCGGCGCCACAGGTTAGGGAACTGATGTTGTGGAAAGAAATCGCGAGACTCAGATGAATACACCTCAGGCCACTTAATCACCCATATATTGGCATACTGCATGTTCGATGAACCGGAAATTTCGGCGCCGCCGCCCCCCGCAATCAGCATTGGGTGGATTACTTCATTCAGCGACCTTGTCGCATTGATGCTGGCGTTTTTTGTGATGCTTTACAGCGTTTCGTCGCGGGATCCGTCAAGGGTTGAGGCGGCGGTAAGCAGCGTTACGGAAAAGTTTGCCAAATCCAGCGTGATTTCTGAATTTGGCACGGTGGCGTCGCAAACTGGCGTGGTTGTCAAGGACCAGGACTATCTGGATTCCGTAATCAGCACCATTCGTGGACGCGATACGCTTGGTGAATTCAAGCTGTTGCGCAATAGCGGCGGCGCCTTGATGGTGCGCCTGAAAAGAGAAAATATATTTGTGTCCCGCACAGGCGTCCTCAGCCCGGAGGGTGTGTTGCTCGCCCAGGATATAGCCAAGGCCATGTTACGCCGTGACGCCACGGTTGCGTTGCCGGTAATAGAACTCAGGATAATTGCGACGCCCGGGGAAATTGCCGATGAAGCCGCAAACAAGGATCGTGAGCCTCCCGTGTTTATTCGTCAGGCTGGCCGTTTTGCGCGCTCACTTATCGACGAAAAAGTGTCCCCTCGATCCATATCCACAATCGTGCTGGAGGGGGAAGCTCCCATGCTGGATATGGCGTTTTACTTACTGTCGGATACCGGCAATCCCGATGCAGCCACTGGCAGGGTGGAATGATGCAGCACGGTGATCAGGAAAAAAACCTGTTTTCTGCGGCGCCGCCGCCGGCCGTCAATCAAAACTGGCTGATAACATTCTGTGATCTGATGTCGCTGATGCTGGCGTTTTTTGTCATGTTGTTCAGCATGTCGCAATTGCAAACGCAGGCATGGAAATCAATCGTCAGCGGTTTAAGCGATGAATTGTCACCGGGCCGTGAAAGAGCGATTCTGGAAGTAAAGGAAGACGCCCGGCCTTTACGCATCCTGGAGCCAAAAGGCATTGATCTGGGATATCTGGAAGCCGTAATCAGGGAAAAATTCCGCAATCACGCTGTGCTGGCCGGCGCGCGCATTCAGGGAAGGCCTGATCGTGTCGTTATTGCGCTTCCGGTGGACATGTTATTTATGCCGGAACTTGCGCAGCCAGCGCCAACGGCCGCAGCGGTTCTGGAAACAGTAGGACAGTCGCTATCGTCAATTAAGAATCGTGTTGAAATACATGTCTATTCGGATAACGGGGACCGGCCGGCGCTATCAGACGGCGGGGGATTTGTGTCGGCCTGGGAGCTGTCCCTAAGCCGTGCTGTAGCCGCCAAGCGGCTGCTGGCCCAGGGGGGGCAGTCCTTATCCATCATTCCTGTGGGCCATTCAGTCACGCCTGACGCGGCGCCGGCCGCCGGGGACGTGGTTGAATTGGTGATAAGAGAGTTGGTTTCGAAATGAATTTCACTCGTTTCCGCCGTCCATTCCCGGGGCTGATCGCGGCGCTGTTGATCGTTATTGCGGCGCCGGCTGTGGCCCAGCAGTCCGTGAAGATGCGCGCGGGCGTTCATACGGATTATGCCCGCATCGTTTTTGAATGGCCTTCGAAAACCGGCTACAAGGCGGCCATAACGGAAAAGGAGCTGGTCATTACCTTCGACAGGTCTTTCAAGACCAGTTACGCCGCCGTTACACAAAAGCTGACCGGATTTATCGGCAAGCCAAAGGCCATAAAAGGCGGCAAGGAGGTGCGCATCCCGCTGCTTCGTGAATTTGGATTGTCCGCCCGTCAGTTTGATAAACTGGTGGTGATTGATCTGCTGAATTCGCCGCCGCCCAAAGATAATGCGGCGGCGCAAAAACCGGTTTCGATAACTCAGGCCGAAAATCAAGAGGTCCTGCCGCGCCCCAAACCGGCCGCGGCTGAAGCCAAAGTGGATAAGCCGGCCGCAATAACACCCCCAACCGTTGCGGCGGTGGCATCGGAGCGGAGTCCGTCCGAGGCCGAAGCCGACCGGCAAAATGCTCTGGCTCTGGAACAGGAAAACAAAAAACGGATCGAACAGGAAACGGTGGCCGCAGCGCTGTCGCAGGCGAAAACGATTGATGATGAAAAACAGGCGTCAATCACCGATGATGGGCAGATAGATTTTGAACTGCGGGTAAAGGAAATCGCCGGTGGACTGCGGCTGCGCTTTCCGTTTCCAAAAGATGTGGCGGCTGCGGTTTTTTTGCGCGGTGAGTATCTGTGGGTAGTGTTTGATAAACCGGCGCGCGTGGATTTATCGATCCTGTCCCTGCTGAAACGCGATGTCCTCCTGAATGGAGAACAGCTTGATGATCAGGATGCAACCGTTCTGGCATTCAGGATCGCGCCGGGATTTCTGCCGCGTGTCGAACGCCGTCATTCCGTCTGGCAGATTGATCTTCTGGCCGAGGCGGGCGCCCCCGATGGCATTTTGCCAGTCGTGCGTGAACCGGAAGCGGAACCGGATGGTCTGGTTCGGGTGCGGGCTGGCAACCCCGCCGGGCCAATCAGCGTGATCGATCCTGTCGTGGGTGACAAGCTGGTGATTGCGCCGGTTCTTGAGGCAACCCAGGCGGTTGTTGAAAACCGCAAATATGTCGATTTTGAATTGTTGACGACCAGTCAGGGCGTGGCGCTGGTCGCGTTATCAGACAGTCTCAGGGTCAAGGTGGCCCCTGGGTCCGTAGAAATTACGGCGGCTGCGGGACTGCAAATATCTGATGATGTGGCGCGTTCTCTTGGCAGCACTGTCAAGGCGGGAATGCCGCCCCAGGCCCCCGCCTATATGGATTTTGAGCGCTGGCGGCGCGGACCGCCAGAAAATTTTAACGAGACGCGCAGCCAGTTGCGGGCAAATATTGCGTCAACCAGACTTGATGAACGCAATAGCGGCCAGATGAACCTGGCGCAGTTTTATCTTGCCCATGGTCTTGCGGCGGAGGCGCGAGGCGTCCTCACGATCATGGCGGGTGAAGATGAGAATGCCGCCGGCGATTCATATTTCAGCGGCCTGTCCGGCGTTACCAATTATTACCTCGGCCGGTATGATGAGGCAGAGAAAGAATTATCCGCTGTGGGATTAAAGAATGATTCCCATGCAAAATTATGGCTGGGGGCGATAAAGGCGCGGCAAAATTTATGGAAAGACGCTTTGATTGCATTCGATGGCGGCTTTGCAGTGCTTGGAAAATATTCACCCGAAATCCGTTCTGAAATGCGGATACTGGCGGGAACAGCGGCCCTTGCCATGGGCGAGAAC
>JBEBFX010000066.1:0-15535 GCA_040081735.1 Alphaproteobacteria bacterium
TTATAATAATCAGTCCTCTACTGCGCGGCGCGATCAATCTTGCCAACCACCGGCAGACGTTTGCCGCTGGCGGGCAGCGGGCGGGAGCCGGGCTTCACGTCATCGGGGCTGGTCAGGCCCAGCTCCTTGGCGTATTTGCGCATTTCGGGCAGCACCTGGGTGCCGAGCAGGCGTAAACTGGTCAGCGCGTCTTCCTGGCTGACCGGGCCGCCTTCGATGTGCCACAGGATCATGATGCCGGGGCGTATTGTTTCCATGACATGGCGCAGCTTGGGCAACACGGATTTCGGCGTGCCGATAATGAACTGGTTGCTGTCCTGGAAGCCCTTATAGGTTGCCAGCGTGGCCCTCTTGGCGGCTTCCACGTCAACATTGGCGCTATAACTGACAGTGGCCAGCGCGACATCGCCAGTTTCGGGATTGGTGAACGCCTTGGCCAGACGCGCCGTCGCCGCCTTGGAATTATAGCCTGACGGGAACATCCATTCCGGGCGCGCAAAGGCTGGCTGCCCGCCGCCATAAAGCCAGGCATGGCCCAGTTCCTGGGCTTTTTCTTCTGTCTCGGCGACGACGATCTTTTGCAGATAACCGAAATTTTCCGGCCCGGCCTGATAGCCCTGGCGTTCGGCCTCGTCGGCGTACATGTCCCACATTTCCACCGTGGGCTCCAGGAACGTCGCCAGCGCCAGATACGGATAGCGGTGCTGCGCGCACCAGATCACGGTTTCCGGACTGACCAGTCCCGGGATCCAGCATTCCGGCACCGGCTGCTGATAGGGTTTCTGCCACGGATTGACGTGCCGGTAATGATAATGCTTGCCCTCATAGCGCCACGGCCCGTTGCGCGTCCAGGCCTGCTGGATGAAATCATGCGCCTCATTGAAACGCTCGCGGTTATAGGCCGGGTTGATATTGTTGGCGATCTGTTCGGACCCGGCGCCGCGCACCCAGCCCGCCACCAGACGTCCGCGTGAAATCATGTCGATCATCGCCAGTTCTTCGGCCAGACGCAGCGGATCAGTGACCGGCAGCGGATTGCCCATCAGCGCGATCTTGGCGCGTTTGGTGCGCGACGCCAGAATGGCGGCCTCCACATCCATCACGGCGCCCATGGTGAACGGATTGGCGTGGTGCTCGTTCAGCATCAGCACGTCAAAGCCCACTTCTTCCGCATAGACATATTGATCGAGATAGCGGTGATACAGTTCCGCACCCACCTTTGGGTCGAAATGTTTGTTCGATACGCCAAAGAAGCTGGCGTTACGGTACACCTCGTTTTCTGCAAGGCTGGCGTAGGGGCGTTCGGTGAAAGTTCCGATATGCATGGTGATCTCCCTTTGATGGAATTTATCTGCTTGCCAAAAAGCTGGTCAGCCTGGCGAGGAACGCGTCTTTCTTTTCGATCTCGGGCATGTGTCCGCATTTGTCCAGCAGTTCAAGTTGTGCCCCCTTGATTGCTTTGACGAAAATATCGGCGGTGCTGGCCGGGACGATCTTGTCATCCTTGCCCCACACGATCAGCGTGGGCAATCCTTTTATGCCCTCCAGCAGGCGCGGCAGGCTGGGATTGAACATATAGGGCGCCCAGGCCAGGCGCGCCGCCTCGGCGCGGGCGTCTTCCCACATTTCATATTGTTTGGGGCCGGGTTCGCCATACAGTTTGGAAAGTTCCGGGGCGCCCACCGGGTCGGACACGCTGGCGTCGATATAATTCTGTGTCGGGGTCGCAAACAGATCGCGTATTTCACCCGATGGCGGGCGAACGCCGAACGGCGCCACCAGCGCCATATGCGCGAATTGCGCGGCATTGTTCACGGCCATTTCGGCCGCCATCCAGCCGCCCAGCGAAAAACCGATCACATCAATCGGGGCAAGGTTCTGGTCCTGCAGAAAGCGCGAATAGAAACACGCCTGATCGCGGATATTCATGATCCAGTCGATGCGGCCGCCGGCGCCAAAGCCTGGATGCAGCGGAATAATCAGCCGGCGGTTTCTGGATAATTGTTCATAGGCGTCCGTCCAGCCGGGAAAGCCAAGCTCCCCATGCAGCACCAACAGGGGCGCGCCGCTGCCGCCTTCCAGATATTTCAGAGTGTCGCCGCCAACCTGAACGGCCTTTTCGCGGGCCGTCATTTCCATTACCGCCATTCCCTGTCTCCCCGATATTTATTATGGCTCATTATTGAGCTTATTGAGCCATTACTCAGCTAAAAGGTCAATATATTTCACCGGACAGGATTGTAGGCGCATGGAGGACAAAACCCCCGCCAGCTTTACACAGGTTTAACCATGACCAAATCCGTATTCATATTACTGATCGCTTTGGCGGGCGCGCTCTTCCCTCCCGCGCAAGCGCGCACCGCGACGGTTTATGTGATCAGCCATGGCTGGCACACGGGGCTGGTGATCCGGCGCGGCGATATTCCGGATGGCCTGTGGCCGGAGCACGCCCAGGCCCCGCCCGGGGAATATCTGGAAATCGGCTGGGGCGAGCGGGAATTCTACCAGACCCGCAACCCAAGCCTGTTGCAGGCGCTTGGCGCGGCGCTATGGCCATCGCCCAGCGTGCTGCATCTGGTGGGGTTTAACGGGCCAGTGCGCGAACGGTTTGCGTATAGTGACGTGATTGCCTTACCTGCGGACACAGGCGCCATGGCGCGCCTGGCAAATTATATTGCCGATGCCTATGAACGCGATGCGGCGGGCCATATCAAGAGAATGGGGCACGGGCTTTACGGCGACAGCCGGTTTTTCGCGGGCCAGGAAAACTTTCATGTATTCAGAACCTGCAATGTCTGGACGGCGCGCGCCCTGCGCCTTGCGGGATGTCCGGTTGGCGCAGGTATTACCGCTGCAAGCGTCATGTCGGCGGCGGCCCGGTGTGGTGTGCCTGGCCGGTAAAAATGTGATCGCTGCCTCAACCCTTCATTTCTACTCCCGTGGCGGTATTTACCCCTTGATCCCCAGTCCCTTAATTTCGCATTAACGCCTGTTATGTCAGGCGGAGGTTTTTTAGTTTTACTCATTCATAAAGGAACATAGCATGCGTAAATCAGTAATGATCGCGGCGGCGTGTATTTGCGCCATGATAGCGGCACAGGCGCACGCCATGACGATTACCGCCTATTACTCGGATTTCGACGCCGCCGCCATCGTGGCGCCGGGTGTGACCGCCAGCCTTACCGGCGGACTGGTGCAACCGGTGCAGGGGCTTGCGGGTCTGGGCAACGGGGGCAATGTGTTTGGCGGGAGTTTTCTGTCCTCTTTCGATCCCCTCTTCGGTCCGACAAACGCTGCAACGCTTACACTGACCAATCTGCCCGTCCACAGCAGCATTAATATTACCGGTCTTCTGGCGGCGATGGATACCTGGGATTCCGATGCAGGCGGCATCTGCTGTAACCCGGATTTATTCCAGATACTGGTGGATGGGCCAGTGGCGTTTCAGGACACCTACAATAATATCCAGGGCGACAATAATAATATCAATCTGCTGACAGACATTGGCGCGGGCTATCAGGAGCGCGGCTTTAACACCTTTGGGACTTTCCCGGATCAGGCGTTTGATCTTGAAAATGAACTGGCGAATATTCTGCACAGTTCCTCAACCCTGACCATCACCTTTATTGGAACGGGCGATGGCTGGGAATTTGGCGATAACGAGTCCTGGGGGATCGATAATCTGCTTGTTGCGCTGAATGGCGTCGCTGATGTTCCCGAACCCGTAACATTGACCCTGTTCGGCGCCGGGCTGCTGGGTGTCGGCGCGATGCGGCGGCGGGGTAAATAACTGTCTCGTGCCGTTATTCTGACCGGAAAGCGAAGAATCTCATTGCGCGGGATTCTTCGCTGCCCGCAGAATGACCGGACAGGACACACCTTGCGTTGATGCATTCAGGAAATCGCAATGGCCAAAACCGGACGCAATACGCTGGTCATCGTGGAAGACCACGGCATCGCCGGGGCGGGCCTGCAGTTCATGCTGGCCCAGGATGGGCGTTTTGAGGTTCTCCAGATCATCCATCGCGGCGACCGCGCCGAAGTGCTGATCAGGCGGCTTGATCCGGATCTGGTGATCCTCGATATTGCGTTGCCGGGTAAAAGCGGGCTGGCTATCCTGGAAGGTCTGAAACAGAAAGGCGCGCGCCCGCGCATCCTGGTGCTGTCCGGTCAGGCGCACGGCCTGGATTTCAAACGCGCTATTGATCTGGGCGCGGATGGGGTGCTGTCAAAATCCGATAGTCCGCAACTGATTTTGCAGGCGCTTGCCGCCATTGCGATCGGCGCGCGGTTTATATCCGATAGTGTGCGCAACCTGGTCGGGCCCCTGGGAGAGGACAAACTCGCAAACCTGACCGGGCGCGAGCGCGAAGTGCTGGTGCATATGGCTGAGGGCGCCAGTAATGAATTGATTGCCAGGCAACTGGGCATCGAAGTGCTGACGGTGAAAAAGCACCGGCAGAATCTGATGCGCAAGCTGGGGGTTAACACGGCCGTGGAAGCCAGCCGCAAGGCCTATCAGCTCGGCCTTCTCATCCTGACCCAGCACGAATGATCCGGGCTTTTTATTTCGCTTTCAGTTTTTCACTGCTGTGGCTCACGGCGCAATCCGTTGCCGCGCAAACAATTGAACTTCGCGCCGAAACCCAATTCGCGGCGGTTCAGGACCATATCAGGTATTTATATGAAACGGACAGGCAACTCTCAATTGAGGAGGCGCGTGCGGCGTCGGGGAGTTTTCAACGCCAAGCAAAGCGGGGTCCGCATTTCGGGAATGCCGGTCCGGTAGCCTGGATGAGGCTTGATGTGGCCAATACCGGTCCGGTTGATGGCGAATGGCTGCTTGCGACACGGCTGAGTGAAGTCAGGATATTTGACGTGTATGTGGTGCGCGCAGACGGCGTGAAACAGGTATTTTCCAGCTCAGATCATGCGGCTGCCGCAGCCTCGTTCAAGCGTCACGACATGGTTGCCGCCGTTTTTGCGTTAACCGCTGGCGAGCGTGGAACCTTGTTTATCCGGTTTCAGGGCGAGGCCATTGCACGCCTGCCCATGGCGATCAATTCATTCGAAATGGCGGCCGGGATGCGGCTGGTAAAATACGTCACATTTTTTACCATTGCCGCCAGCGTCGGCGCGCTGGCGTTTTATAGCTGCGCTATTTTCCTGATCATCGGGGGGCGCGCCATTCTGTATTACGCAGCAGTCGAAGTAACCATCGTACTGTTGCTGGCGCAGTTTTATGGCATTCTCAATATCCATCTCTGGCCGCAAACAAACGCCTTCCATGAGTTTGCGCCCGCAATCCTTAATGGCCTCAATGTTATCTTCACGGCTTTGTTTGTCCGCCACTTTTTCCGCCTGATGGACCGGTCCCCGTGGGCCGACAGGGCCGCCAGCGGGTTTATCTATATGGCTGCCGCATATTTTGTGCTTACGCCGCTGCTGTACTGGGCGCCAGGGACGCTGTTCGTGGCCGTGCAATACATTCCATTTATCCTGGGGGTCATTCTATGGTTTGTTTTGCCGCCGCTGGCGGTATATGCGACCTTGCAATGGCGGCGAAGTTATTGGCCATTTATCCCTGGCTGGACCAGCGTGCTGTTTTCCCAGATTTACTGGACGCTGATCATTCTCAATCTGGTCCCGGAACCCCCCTTTCATCCGCAATATTTAGGATTGAACGCGATCATACAGGCCTTATTTCTGGCTTCTGCAATTGTGCTGGAAGTGCGTCAGTTGCGCGACGACAGATTACATGGGCAACTTGAACTTAACGCGGCCCTGCAACAGCAATTGGCCTCGGCAAATCAGAACGCCGCCATATTACGGGAACTGGCGGAGCAGGACCGCCTGGTGCACGCGGCCGGGCATGACACCCGATCGATTTTGCTTGGGCTGCGAAATTATACGGCAGGGCTTGAGCAGGGCGCGGATGCGGCGAATGTCAGTATCGCGGCCCAGGCGATTACCCATCTGACCAATGATCTGGAGGCTGTGCTCAGCACCACGATAGCCAGTGCGGCGCATAGCGGCGGCGAAAATATTCTGGCGCTGGAAAGTGTTCCGCTTGCGCAGATTTTATCGGCGGTGCGCCTAATTCACGAACGCGCGATCCGTGACAAGGGGCTGCGGTTCAAAGTGCATGGCGGGGGCGTTGAACTGGTGACGGATCGCCCGCTGCTGGCGCGCATCCTTGGCAATCTGGTGGAAAACGCATGTAAATATACAGACCGGGGCGGCGTCGTTCTTGCGGCGCGCCTGCACGGAGGCGATTTGCGTATTCAGATATGGGACACCGGACCTGGTGTCGCGCCAGACATTCTTGCGGCCCTGCTTGATCCCAGGATCGGGCAGCTGCGCGCATCGGAATTGGGCGCCGGGCATGGCAGCGGATTACAGATAGCCAAGATGCTGGCGGGGCGCATCGGGGGCGCAATAACCGCCTGTTCGCGTCTTGGCAGCGGCAGTTGTTTTGAATTACGCCTGCCGGTGACTGGGACGCCAGGAACACGTCAGGCGGGAGGCGCTCAGCGTCTTTGGGTGCTGGAAAATTCACTTGATGCGGCGATACGCCTGCAATTGATGGCGCTTGATCTGGGTATGAGCTTTAAATATTTATCCCCCGCCACCCAGACGGTTTTATTTGGCCAAAACGGGGTTAACAGCGCCGATTTTGTATTGATTGCCGAAAACTTCGGCGGACCGGGCCATGGTCTGGAAGTTGCGCAAAGTCTTGCCGCAAGACTGCCGCAGACCAGCATTTTCTTCACAACCTACGACAAGGGTGTCGACGTGCGTGCAACGCTTGCAAAAAATGCCGGCATCATTCTGTATGAACCCGTCACGCCGGAAGCCCTGCGCTTTGCGCTCTATTCGCTAAAGCCCAGCACATCCTTCATGGAATAAAGCCCAGGCCGCCTGCCCTGCCCCCACCTGGCTGCGGCAACGGCGCCCCGCGCAAAAATCGACCGGTCGAATGCCTGGTGGCGCAGTTCAAACATTTCGTCATCGGCTGCAAAGATAACCCGATGTTCACCCACTACGCCGCCGCCACGCAGAACCGCAAAACCGATGTCCCCGGATTTGCGCGCGCCCGTAATGCCGTCACGCACGCGCGCAGCGGCATCGGTCAGTTTCACGCCCCGGCCCTGGGCGGCCGCTTCGCCCAGCAGCAGCGCCGTGCCCGAAGGCGCGTCCACCTTGTGCCGGTGATGCATTTCCAGAATTTCGATATCAAACGCCGCATCCAGCAGTTTCGCCGCCTGTCTGGTCAGTTGCGCCAGCAGATTGACGCCCAGCGACATATTGCCCGCCTTGACGATTGTGGAATGGCGCGCGGCGGCGGCGATTGCAGATTCCTGCTCTGGCTCAAAGCCTGTCGTGCCGATCACATGCACGATGCGCGCCTGGGCGCATAATGCCGCATGCCCTACGGCGGCGGCGGGCGAGGTGAAGTCCAGCACCGCATTGGCCCCGGCGATCAGTTCCAGCGGATCATCGGTAATCGTAACACCCAGCGCATCAATCCCCGCCAGCGCGCCCGCGTCGCGCCCAAGAAATTCCGATCCCGCAGGTTCAGTCGCGCCGGAAATTTCGCAGCCCGGGGTTTGCGACACCTGGCGCACCAGGGTGCGCCCCATGCGCCCCGCCGCGCCAACGACGACTATTCTGATGTTCGACATGGTGACCGGCCCGCTTCGAAATTGTGCGCCAGAAAGATAACTCCCGCGCTTCACGCACAGGTTATTGCACCATCCGCTCCAGAACACTACCCGCAGACGGCCGGAAGCCGGACGGAATATGCATTCCGGGTTTGATTCTGATCAAAAACTGGTTCGGCAAGCATATGCTATGTAATTGAAAATATTAGCCGACGCTATCGCAGTTGAAATGCCTGCTGCAATCCTGATAGATATTGATCTAGTCATAAAATTAGCCAGGGAAGATGAGGAAACACCATGTCGACAGACCAACAATATGACGTCATTATTATCGGCGCCGGCATTGCCGGCATGTATCAGTTGTATCGCATTCGCCAGCTGGGGCTTTCGGTCCGGGTATTCGAGGACGGCAGCGATGTTGGCGGCACCTGGTACTGGAACCGCTATCCGGGCGCGCGCTTCGATTCCGAAAGTTATACCTATGGCTATTCCTGGTCAGAGGAACTGCTGCAGGAATGGAGCTGGAAAGAACATTTCTCGCCCCAGCCGGACAACATGGAATATCTCGATCTGGTCGCAAGAAAGTTTGATCTGCGCAAGGACATTACGTTCAATGCCCGCGTTAAAGCCGCCACTTATAATGAGGCGGGAAATATGTGGGAGATTGAAACCGAGAAAGGCGAAAAGGCCCGGGCGCGTTTTCTGATTACTGCGGTCGGGATTTTGTCCGCAACCCAGATGCCGAGAGTTCCCGGCATTGAGAACTTCAAGGGCATTTCGTTCCACACCTCGCGCTGGCCAAAAGCCGAAACCGGTTTTGGCGGCAAGGATATCGGCATGCAGGGCAAGCGGGTCGGGGTCATCGGCACCGGCGCGACGGGCGTACAATTTATTCAGGAAGCGGCCAAGGTCGCCGGGCATCTTACGGTGTTTCAGCTGGCCCCGGAATTCTGCGCGCCGTTGCATAACGGCAAGATCACCGATGCGGAACAGGCCCATATCAAGGCGACGTATCCCGAAATCTTTAAACGCTGCTATGATAATTCTGCCGGGTTTATGCATGATTTCGTCAGGAAATCTGCGCTTGATGTGCCGGCCGAGGAACGCGAGGCGTTTTTCGAATATCTCTATGCGCGGCCCGGATTTGAAATCTGGCTCGGGAATTACATCGACACCATGACTGACCCGAAAGCCAACGCCCTGATTACCGAATTTATCGGCAGAAAAATCCGCGCGCGGGTCAAGGATCCTGTGGTTGCAGAAAAACTGGTGCCGAAAAATCATGGTTTCGGGACGCGCCGGGTGCCCATGGAGACCAATTACTACGAGGTCTACAACCAGCCAAACGTTACCCTTGTTGATATCAGCGAAACGCCCATTGAGCGGATCACCGAAAAAGGCGTCAAAACCAGCGATAAGGAATATGAGCTGGATATCCTGATTTACGCCACTGGCTTCGATGCCGTAACGGGATCGTTTACCCGGATGGACATCACCGGCGTAGGCGGGAAAAAACTGAAGGATAAATGGGCGGATGGGCCGCGCACCTTTCTGGGCCTTCAGGGCAACGGCTTCCCCAACCTGCTGACGCTGGTCGGGCCTCATAATGGCGCAACATTCTGTAATCTGCCGCGCTGCATCGAGGAAAATGTCGATTTCGTGTCGAAATTAATGGCCTATATGCGTGATAAGCAGCTGGTCAGAATTGAGCCAACAATCGCCGCCGAAGACGCCTGGACCCAGCATGTCAATGATACCGCCGAGGGTTCGCTGTTGTCGAAGGTGGACAACTGGTTCATGGGCGTAAACATCAACATGCCGGAGAAAAAGCGCACCTTCCTGCTGTATGCCGGCGGAATCCAGACCTATCGTGACAAGCTCGAAGACGTAGTCGCCAAGGGCTATGATGGCTTTGCGTTGAAGTAAGGCTTGTTATTGCAGGCATTTTCGTCTGAATAGTACTGCGCCCCCAGGCCGGAAACCTTCTCCGGCCTGGGGGCGCACGCGCGGCTGACATAATCCCCTTACAGATGCGAAATTGCCCGCGTAGGGTGATGCAATGCCGGGCGGCGGCTTAATTACACGTTGACCATTAATTTAATAAGCTGTTTAGTCTAATAGCCTATTCACCAACCAGCGCCGTTACCAGGGCCATAAATGACCTTTGCTGTAGAAACGCTCAAGGCCCTGCCGCTTTTTTCCAGCCTGTCCAGGGAAGAAGGGGAACTGCTGATCCGCAATAGCCGCATCGCCCAGCGCAAGCGCGGTAAGTTCCTGTTCCTGCACGGTGACGCCATCACGCATTTCTATGTGGTTTGCAGGGGAACCGTACAAATTTTTCGTGAAACGCCGGACGGCCACGAGGTTACGAGCAATATTCTGATCGCCGGGGATTGCGTCAATGCAGAAGAAGTCGTCTCCGGCCAGAATATCCATCTGGCCAATGCCCGCGCTGTGGACGAAGTGTCGATGCTGGAGATACCCATACCCTGGCTGCGCGAACATCTGAAGGATTTCGGTAATCTGGCGGCCCATCTGCTGACAGGCCTTGCAGAGCGGCTGCGCAGCGCAGAAATGGAGGCCGAGCATCTTACGACGATGTCTGCGGCGCAGATCGTGGCCTGTTATCTGCAAAAACTTTGCGTGCTGTATAATTTCAACCCGCACGGGTTTGAATTACCCTACACCAAAACCCTGATCGCCTCGCGGCTGCGGATGGAGCTGGAAACATTCTCGCGTTCCCTACAAAAAATAAGGGACCAGGGCATTGTCGTCACCGGGTCCCATGTTTCGTTCACCAATGTGCGCCAGGCAAGGAATTTTTCCTGTGACGAATGCTCCATAGCCGAAGAATGCACGACGCACCAGATCCTCCACGAGCGGCTGGAAAAACGCACGGGTCATGCAACATAGGCCGCATCTGGCCGCGCCCGTCACCGGTTTGCGGCAAGCTTTGCGCTATGCGTGGAAGTGGCGCTTGCGGCGGCATTCCTGGACTTGTGAATTAATCCCGATAGTCCGTTCAGGGCGCCCGGCGTCAGTTCCCGCGCCAGCAGCCGGGCGCGGTCCACCGGACCCGGCATACGCAAGCCGCGCGCGGCTGCGGCGGAAAACCCTACCTTTGCGTAATAGGGTTCATCGCCGACCAGAACAACAATCTGGTGCCCCAGCCCGGCCGCCTTCTCCAGTGACAGTTCCATCAGGCGCAGGGCAATCCCCCTGCAACGCTGTCCGGGATCCACCACAAGCGGGCCAAGCAGCAAGGCCTGCGTCCGCGCCTCGCCAATTTCAATGGGCCAGTAGCGCAGGGAACCGCGCATGACGCCGTCTTCCCAGGCAACAAGCGACAGTTCGGGAATGAAATCCGTCCCTTCACGCAGCCGGTACGCGGTTTTGGCGAAGCGCCCGGGGCCAAATGCCCTGTCCAGCAACAGCTCAATTGGGCCAGTGTCAACTGGCCGCTCGCAGCGATATTCGATCATGATTAAACTCCCCGGCGAAGATGTACGAGAACACTTCAGCGCGCTGCCGCGCCTTCCGCTTTAGATGTCCGTTGGCAGACGGACAGGGGAGGGAGTGGCGCGCGCCTAACGTCGCGCCCTTATTCCGGGCGCGATGAGCGATCTTCGTCGTGAAGGCAGAAAAACCATTTTCATCGCAACACCACCAGTTGGAGTGAGGCATATAATATGCAATTACCGGCGCGTCCAGTTTATTTATCGGCCGGAAGGGTTAATTCCGGATTATTGGCCAATAGCTGGGTGCGGACCGTGCGCCAATACAGCATGGACCGGTTCTGGTCGTAGCGTTCGCCGGGCCGGATCGCCTGATGATAGGCCGTCAGCGCCGGATTTTTTTGTTCCGCGATCAGATGGTCAAGCTGGGTAATGGTGCAGCCGTCAAGCGCCACCGGCGCGGAACCACTGCGCACCACGCCGCCGGGGGCCATGTGAACACATACGGTGCCGGCCTTGCGCGCCAGTCGAAGCTGTTTCTGGTCAAGCGCTCTGAGGCCCGTGTCATCAAGTGGTATGTCTTTGACACCAGCCGCAGTTTCGGCATATGCCATGGATGGGCCAAGCAGCGCGGCAATGGCAAGCCCTGCTGCAATGGTCAAAAGCCGGATGTTCATGGATATCATCCTTTGGGTTTCGAAAATTAAAGCCTGGACAGTCTGGCTTACAGATGGGGCCAAACTGTGGCGAATTCCACAAAAACAAAAAGTGTTCATAACGCTGTCATGCGGCCGGAAAAACCGATGCCTCCTCAGGACGCCTCCCCCGCACGGGACAGGTTACCCGGCAGATCGGCCCGGTTCTGGTATCTGGCGGGAATGTGCCCTTATTTCTGCGCCCTGGGGGTGCAGAATGTCGTGTTCATCTGGCTGATGACGCAAATATTGCATGCCAGCCCGTCCCAGGTCGGTCTGGCGCAGATGCTCAGTATGCTGCCGATGTTGACGATCGTGCTGCTGGGCGGAGTGGTCGCGGACCGGCGGGAACTGCGCCGCTATCTGATAGTTTTGCAGGTAATCATGGCGTTGATCCCGTTTTCCCTGGCGGGAAGCATCGAATTTGGGCATCTCAGCTATTGGGGTCTGGTGCTGATCAGCGTGTCCATCGGTGTGATGGGCGCATTCATTGTGCCTGCCCGCGACGCCATGCTCAGCCTCGTGGATGATGGCGAGATACAACGGACTGTGACCGCCATGACCGGTTTGCAGTTCGCCAGCCAGATTGCCGGCCTGGCCCTGGGCGGTAGCGCCAGCTGGCTGGCCGCGCAGATCGGGTCCGGTCCGTCCGATCCAATGGGGGCCGTTATTCTGCTGATGGCGCAGGGAGGGCTGATCCTTGCTTCGGCCTGTTTCGCGGGCAAACTTCCAGAGACCGCGCTGCGGCCGGCAAACCGGGGAAGCGCGTTGGCGAATATCGCCGAAGGCTTTTTTTCGGCCATGGGGAACATCACCATCCGGCCCGTCATGCTGCTGATGTTCTGTATAGGGACTTTATTTACAGGCGTGTTTCTGGTGCAGATGCCGTTGATTGTCCGCGATCTGTATCAGGGCGGTTCCGCCGGGCTGGCGCTGCTGAATATCAGTTTTATGGGCGGCACGACTGTGATGGTGCTTGCATTGCGCCGTGCGCGGCCCATTCGCCGTCAGGGCCGCGCCATGGTGCTGGCCAGCTGGGTCAGCGCCGGTGTGATTGGCCTTATTTCGCTGTCGCCCTCATTCCCGTTGATGTGCCTGCTGGCCGCCGTCTGGGGCGGCAGCGGCGGCGTCACCATGATCATGAGCCGCACGCTGGTGCAGGGCGCGGCGCCCGCGGAAAGGCGCGGCCGCATTCTGTCGATGTTCCAGCTCGCCTATGTGGGCGGGGCGCCCCTGGGCAGCTTTGCCATGGGGCTGCTGATAGACGCGATGGGCGTCGTGAACGCGGCCCTGGCGCCGGCTGCCGGTCTGGCGCTGGTTCTGGTGGTGGCGTGTTTCACGTCTTCAATCTGGAGATTGCAGCAGTGACGTAGAGCAATTCCTTTTATGATTGAACCAAGGGGTTCAATCATAAAAGGAAAAATTGCGCTAGCAGGCTGCTGAAAAACCCTTCTTTTTGTCATCCTGAGCGGCCCGCTGCGCCAGCGCTTGCGCGGCGAGAGCGAAAGATCTCAGAGGCGCCATAAACGCTGGAGATCCTTCAGCCGCTGCGCGCCATCAGGATGACAATTCCGGGTTTTTGAGCAGCCAGCCAGCGCGATAGCGCTATCCCTGCACCGGCTCGGACCCCAGCACGCCTTCTTTCGCCAGCGCGGCGATATCGCCGTCCGTCATTCCCAGATAATCGCGCAGCACCTGGGCGTTGCTTTCGCCCAGAAAATCCGCCTGCAGATCAAGCGTTTCCGGGAACGCGGAAAACCGCAGCGGCATGCCCGGCACCTTCACGGGGCCGAACGCGCGATCCGTGACGGTGCGCACGGTCTTGCGCTCGATCAGATGCGGATGGGCCATGGCCTCCGGCACGCTTAACACCGGGGCGACGGGGACATGGTTTTGCTCCATGAGGTGCAGCGCTTCATCATCGCTGGCGGTGCCGCGCAGCCATGTTTCGATGATCTCAACCAGCGCCGGCCGATTCAGGAGGCGTTTTGCAGGGTTCGAAAAGCGCGGATCGCGCACGATATCTTCGCGGCTCATGGCCTTGCACAAACCCTCCCACTGGGGCTGGGTAAGCGCGATGATCACAATCCACTTTTCCTTGCCCTTGAACAGGCCGAGGGGGGCGACGGCCCCGTGGTGCAGACCGGCGCGCCTGGGCACAAATGCGCCATCGGTGCCGTCATAGCCCTGCACATTGACCTCGTGGCAATGGAACAGGCTATCGAGCAACGTAATATCAAGGTGCTGGCCCGGCCCGCCGCGCAGGCGATGAAACAGCGCGGCGCTAATGGCGCCAAACGCATGCGCGCCGGTTGCGACATCGCCGATACCCAGACCCGCGAAATAGGGGGGTCCGTCCGGTTCGCCGATCATGTCGATCACGCCCGCATAGGCCTGGGCGATATAATCAAAACCCGGCAGCGGGCTGAGCGGCCCGGTCTGCCCAAAGGCGGAAATCGAACACATGATGAGATTGGGATTAAGCCTGCTGAGCACCGGCCAATCCAGCTTCAGACGGTTCATCACGCCCGGGGTGAAATTTTCCACCACCACATCCACCTTTGGCACAAGACCGTAAATGATATCCTTGGCTTTGGGGCTGCGCAGATCCAGGCAGATCGATTTCTTGCCGCGGTTCTGCTGAATGTAATAGCCGCTGCGGCCATTCTTGATGGCCATCATGTTGCGGACCATGTCGCCCGCGATCGGTTCCACCTTGATCACCTCGGCCCCCAGTTCCGCCATCAGCCGGGTCGAGGTCGGCCCCGCCAGAACATGGGTGAAATCAAGCACCTTGATGCCTTCAAGCATAAGTTTCGGCGCCACTGGATGTCCTCCCTGATTTGGAATTACTGGAATTTTTTCTATCAGATACGAAACGGCGGCCGTCTGGCAAGCCCCAATAGTTTAATTCCTCCAGAACCTCGGCAGGAACACAACATAGACCGTCAGCAGTTCAAGCCGCCCGAGCAGCATGGTGATGGTCAGCACCCAGATCTGCGCAGGACCAAGGCTCGAAAAATTTCCCGCAGGGCCGACGATCCGCCCCATGCCAGGACCGCCATTGCCAAGCGTTGCCGCGGCGGCAGAAAATGCGCTGGTGATGTCAAGGCCCAGGACCACCAGAATTAACCCGGAACCTGCAAATGTAAGCAGATAAAGAAACAGAAAACCGGTGACCGAGCTGACTGTTTTATCGGCCAGCGGCCGGTTATTATAGTGCGCCATGAATACGCCATTGGGGTAAAGCACCCTTCTGATCTGGTTGACCGTCGCCAGATAGAGCACCTGCACCCGGAATATTTTCAGCCCCCCGGCTGTCGAGCCGGAGCAGCCGCCAAGCAGCATAATGCAAATAAAAAATGTGGTGGCGAACGGCCCCCATGAACCGTAATCCGTATTCATAAAACCGGTGCTGGTGATGGCTGAGACCGTATTGAACGCGGCGTACCGTAAAGCGGGCCAGCCGCTGTGGATGCCGCTGGACCACTGAAACAGGGTCAGAACCGCTATGGCGGCGGCGGTAATCAGGAAATACGCCCGCACCTGGCTATTGCCAAAAAAAGTCATCGGTTTGCCACGCACGATGGGCCAGAACAGCATAAGAGGAAGCGCGCCAAGAAACATGAACAGGATAGCGGCCATGTCCAGCGCCACGCTATCCCAATTGGCAAAGGATTTATCAGAAGTGCTGAAACCGCCGGTTGAAACCGTTGCCATC
>JBEBFX010000316.1:0-1009 GCA_040081735.1 Alphaproteobacteria bacterium
GTAATCACGCCCAGCGTCCCTTCGCCGCCGATAAACAGCTGCTTCAGATCATAGCCCGTATTGTCCGTGCGCAAGGACCGCAGACCGTTCCAGATCTGCCCGTCCGGCAGCACGGCTTCGATCCCCAGCACCAGTTCGCGCATCATGCCATAGCGCAGCACGGCGTTGCCGCCCGCATTGGTGGAAATCACCCCGCCAACCTGCGCGCTGCCGCCGGACGCCAGGTGCAGCGGAAACAGACGCCTGTTATCCCGCGCTGCGTCCTGTAACGCCGCAAGCGTCACGCCCGCTTCCACCGTCATCGTGTCATTCAGCAGATCAATATTCTGTATACGGTTCATCCGGGAGAGATTAAGCAGAATGGCGTTATCGCCGGGAAACGGGATTTGCCCGCCGACCAGTCCCGTATTGCCGCCCTGGGGCACAATTGCCGTTCCGCTTTCTGCGCATACTGTTACGATCGCTGCGGTTTGCGCAGTCGAGACGGGGCGGACGATCAACGCGGTTTCGCCGTGATACAGCCCGCGATTTTCGCGCAGATAGGGTTCCATGTCCGCAGGCTGATCAATATAGCCCGCCGGACCAACAATGGCGCGAAGCCGCTCAAGCACGCCGCTCATCTTGCCGCCGCTCTGGCGAGCCGGTCGTTAATGGCTTCGCCCAGCCCATGGGCGGGAATGCTGGCCACCGCAATGCCGGTAAAGCTGCTGCAATCCAGCTCGCGCAGCATGGCGAACAGATTGGCCGCCGCCTCGGTCAGATCGCCGCTGACGCTGAGATTACAGAGTTTCGCGCTGCCTTCAGGGATATTCGCTGCAAACCCCAGCGCCGCTTCGCCCGGCCCGGACGTCGTCACATTCAGGCGCAGCGGTAAAATGGGCGCATAATGACTGGCCAATTGACCGGGCGAGCGTGGCGCATCCGGGTCATCAGCGCCCGTAATGACAGTTCCGGCAATGGCGGCAATCTGATCACGCGTCACGCTGCCGGGCCGCAACAGATACACATC
>JBEBFX010000224.1:0-4273 GCA_040081735.1 Alphaproteobacteria bacterium
GCCATTCTTTATGCCGGATTTTCTCAAAACCCCCGCATCCGCGCCCGCCGTTGCGGCCAAACCGGCCAAGCCCCCGGAACCGCCGCGCATCCAGCCGGTCCAGCGCAAAAAACTTGAAAAAATTCTGGCCGAACTGACTGCAATCAGGGGATTGCTGGAAAACTTGTAATTGTCATTCTGAGGGAGTGGAACGGCCGAAGAATCGCCTTGTATTGGTTAAGATTCTTCGCTGCGCTCAGAATGACACTGTGGTATTTTTCAGAATACAGATGTTGAAACCGGTATGCGCGGTTGCCGAACCGGCACGCGCAGCGTATAGTCCGCCGCCTTGGTAGACCCGCCAAGCATTGTCGGAGTGTGGCGCAGCCTGGTAGCGCACTTGTCTGGGGGACAAGGGGTCGTCGGTTCAAATCCGGCCACTCCGACCACCCGCCTTCTTGTCCATACCGGAGACATAGTTACACAATTTACCCAGGACATGGGCAATCCCGTTGGGCGTTAGTACCGCATGACCAGCGGATCAGGACCGTAATTATTTGGGCCGGTGGTTCCCCTGGAACTTTGCCAATAAATCAGCGGGATCGCGCCGATAATGGTCAGCAGTAGCAGCGCCCACCACCCGCTGTGATTAACGTTATGCAGCCTGCGCACCCCGACGCTGAGAGAAGGAAGCAGGGTGGCTAATGAAAAGAGAATAGACAGGGAGGTGTTGCCGGAATTTTGTCCGGCGGGCGTACTTAAGATAAACACGTCCAGCATGCCCAACATTATGGCTGCAACCATTGTGAACAGGAACCAGTACCAATATTCTGACAGGCAAGCCCGGCCAGTAAATCTGACATAATTGGTAAAGCCCGATATGATCGCCTGAGGAAAATGCAATGCGTTATCCTTGGTTTGGCGATAAATCTTGCGTTTTTACGCGCTCACTCACCCCCGCATCCAGAACACCAGCGGCCTGGCGGGAAACACCCATAGAATGCCGGCCAGCGGATAGAAGATCAGCCGCGCAATGTGCGAATCCGGCAGCCAGTGCACGGCCGCCTGCACACAAAGCATGGTGTACACCAGCATCCAGAGCAAAAGTATGAATGAGCCAACGAGTTTGCGCTGCCGCAATGGCATGAGCTGTTCCCTGCGGCGGGATGCCGGAATTCCAGTTCAATAGCGCGATAGGGCTGCACACGCAACAAACCGGTGCTATAAGCCGGTCATGAGCGATCTGCTGACACCCGAATCAGAAATTTCCGACACGCCGCTGGGCGATGCGCTGGCCGAGCGTTATCTGGCCTACGCCCTGTCCACCATCATGCACCGGGCGCTGCCCGATGTGCGCGACGGGCTGAAACCGGTGCACCGGCGGCTGCTGTACGCCATGCGGCAGCTGCGCCTTGATCCGGGGTCCGGGTTCAAGAAATCGGCCCGGGTGGTGGGCGACGTGATCGGTAAATATCACCCGCACGGGGATCAGTCGGTGTATGACGCGCTGGTCCGTCTGGCCCAGGAGTTTTCCATCCGCTATCCGCTGATCGACGGCCAGGGAAATTTCGGCAATGTCGATGGCGATAACGCCGCCGCCATGCGATATACGGAAACACGGCTGACGGAAGTGGCGCAGGCCCTGCTGGAAGGCATTGACGAGGACGCCGTCGATTTCCGTGACACCTATGACGGCGAAGAAAGCGAACCGCTGGTGCTGCCTGCGGCGTTTCCCAATCTGCTGGCGAACGGCGCCACAGGCATTGCCGTGGGCATGGCGACCAGCATCCCGCCGCATAATGTGGCGGAACTGTGCGACGCCATGCAGCATTTGATTAAACACCCCAATGCGGGCATCGAAAAGCTGCTGGATTTTATTCCGGGTCCGGATTTTCCGACGGGCGGCGTTTTGATCGAGGCGCGCGCCAGCATTCTTGACGCCTATACAACGGGGCGCGGCGGGTTTCGCGTTCGCGCCCGCTGGGAAGTGGAAAAAACCGCCCGCAGCGGGTATCAGATCATTGTGACCGAAATTCCCTATCAGGTGCAAAAAGGCAAGCTGATCGAGAAGGTCGCGGAACTGATCAACAGCCGCAAGCTGTCCCTGCTGGGGGACATCCGCGACGAATCAGCGGAAGATATCCGCGTGGTTCTGGAGCCGCGCGCCCGCACGGTGGAGCCGGAAATGCTGATGCAGCAATTGTTCCAGCTCAGCGATCTGGAAGTGCGCATCCCGCTTAATCTGAACGTGCTGGACCGCAATCTTGTGCCGCGCGTCATGAACCTGCGCGAGGCGCTGGTGGCGTTTCTGGCGCATCGCAAGGAAGTCCTGGCGCGGCGTTCGCGCCACCGGCTGGCGCGTATCGTGCACCGTCTGGAAGTGCTGGACGGTTATATCATTGCGTTCCTTAACCTCGACAAAATCATTCGCATCATCCGCAACGAGGATGAACCGAAACCCAAACTGATCGAGGCTTTCAGGCTGACCGGTATACAGGCCGAGGCGATCCTGGATATGCGGCTGCGCGCCCTGCGCAAGCTTGAGGAAATGGCGTTGCGGCGTGAACATGACGCCCTGTCGGATGAACGCAAACAATTGCTTGACCTGCTCGGCTCAGACGACATGCAATGGGCGCGGATATCTGACGACCTGAAATTGCTGCGCGCCAAATTTGGCCCCAAAACGGCCATCGGCAAGCGCCGCACCACTATTACGGACGCGCCTGCGGCGGATGATATTTCGTTTGAAGACATGATCGAGCGTGAACCGGTTACCATAGTCTGCTCGCAAAAAGGCTGGATCCGGCAACTCAAGGGACATCTGCCCGAAGACCCGGAACTGAAATACAAAGATGGCGATGGTCCGGCCTTCTGGCTGCACGCGCAGACAACGGACCGGCTGATTCTGTTCGCCACCAATGGGCGCTTTTACACTTTGCGCTGCGATAAATTGCCCGGCGGGCGAGGCCATGGCGAACCGGTGCGGCTGATGATTGATCTGGATAATGATCATGACATCGTGACGATCATGGTGCACGACCCGGACCGGATGCTGCTTGTGGCCTCCAGTGACGGCCATGGATTTATCGTGGCTGAATCGGAAGTGGCGGCAGCCACCCGCAACGGCAAGCAGGTATTGAATGTCTCAGGCGGCGTTGAGGCGCAAATCTGCGCCCCGGCCGCCGGCGACTGGATTGCCGTCGTGGGGGAGAACCGCAAGCTGCTGATTTTCCCGCGCGGCGAAGTGCCGGTCATGACGCGCGGCAAGGGCGTGATCTTGCAGCGCTACAAGGACGGCGGCCTGAGTGACGCCAAATTGTTTACACTTGCAGATGGTCTGACCTGGCAGGACCGGTCGGGCCGCAGGCAAAGCGAAAAAGAACTGAAAGAGTGGGAGGGCAAGCGCGGGCAGGCCGGGCGTCTGCCCCCGCGCGGTTTTCCGCGCAGCAACAAATTCGCCTGATTGATTATTCAAATTCCACACTGAAGTCTGTGCTGCCGTCCTGACCCCAGTATCTCATCATGAGCTTGTATTTTACACCGGCCTGATAGCGTTGTGTGTCCAGAGGGATTTCCAGATCGTCCTCGGAGAATTGTCCGGAGGGCAAATTAGCCTTCATCACAACCTGGGCGCAAGTTTCAGCAGCGGGCGCCTGAATGAAATCGCCGTCATGGCTGGTGATAAACCATCGAATAATACTGCACGGGTTTGGCACTTCAAACTGCGCGGTTTCATCGGTATTGTTTTTCAGCCGCACACTGACGGGCAGGTTGAACGACGCGTTGCTTTTGGGAACCACAATTTTTTCCGGCAACGCGATCTTGACGGCCAGGGGGGTGTAGTCCTCGATCAGGTCAGACTGGCCCAGCGTATAGACTGTGCCGACAATCAGCGCGATCCACATGGCGGTGCGAAAAAATGCCTGGCGCGAGGCGTCGTCCAGATTCGTCCAAAATTTACGCAAATTCATCTGTATGCTTCTGTTCGCTGAACCCGGCGGTTCAGCTATTCCTGTAGCTGAACCAATATGTTATTAGGTTGAACCGGCAGGTTCAAATTAAATGCGACAGGGTTTGAAATAGCCTAAAGAAAGGCAGGGGATATCAGACGTGGCTTCACTTTCAGGCGCCGCCGCGCCGCCGCGCGGCAATAATCAGTTTACGGTAATTGCCGCGTCTTCGATGGGTACGGCTTTTGAATGGTATGATTTTTTCGTTTTTGGCACATTGACGGCGATCATCTCCAAACAGTTTTTCACCGGGGTGGGCGAGACGGCGGGGTTTATCTTTGCAC
>JBEBFX010000067.1:0-15436 GCA_040081735.1 Alphaproteobacteria bacterium
ATCTTGTTGCGGCCGGCGCCGCCCAGGCGCGCTCTGCTCCCGACAGTTTTGCGGATTTATCGGCCCGTCTGTCGCCGGCCGTGGTCAATGTCGCCACCTCGCAGACGGTGCAGGGACCGGAAGCGAACGAAATGCCGCAGTTCCCTCCAGGCTCGCCGTTCGAGGATATGTTCAAGGATTTTTTCGATCAGCAGGGTGAAAAGGGGCCCGCCCGCAAGGTGTCCTCGCTTGGGTCCGGCTTTATCATCGATCCTTCAGGAATTGTCGTTACCAACAATCATGTCATCGGCAAGGCGGATGAAATCAGCGTCAATTTAAGCGACGGCACGCAATTGCCGGCAAAAGTTATCGGCCGTGACCAGAAAACCGATCTGGCAGTGCTGAAAGTGGAGGCCAAGAAGCCGCTGACTTTTGTGAACTTCGGCGCCTCCGCCCATATGCGCGTGGGGGACTGGGTGCTGGCCATCGGCAATCCGTTTGGCCTGGGCGGTTCGGTGTCGGCCGGGATTATTTCGGCGCAAAACCGCAACATCAATTCCGGGCCTTATGATTCTTTCCTGCAAACCGATGCGGCCATCAACCGGGGCAATTCCGGCGGCCCGCTGTTTGACATGGAGGGCAACGTGATCGGCGTGAATACGGCCATCATATCGCCGTCAGGCGGCTCGATCGGCATCGGCTTTGCAATCCCTTCCGATATTGTGCGCAATGTCGTGTCGCAGCTGCAGGAATTCGGCGAAACCCGGCGCGGCTGGCTCGGTGTCCGCATTCAGTCGGTTACCGATGAGCTTGCCGAAAACTTCGGCCTGTTGAAAGCGCGCGGCGCCCTGATTGCAGAGGTTACGCCCGGCGGTCCCGCTGCGGTTGCCGGCGTCAAGGCGGGGGACGTCATTGTCCGCTTCAACGGCCAGGAAGTTCCGGAAATGAGCGACCTGCCGCGCATCGTGGCTGAAACTGCGGTTGGCAAGGAATCAGATGTCATCGTCTGGCGCGAAGGCAAGGAAAAGAACTTCCGCGTGGTGCTGGGCCGGCTGGAAGAGTTTGAAAAATCCGCGTCCAGCGAGGATGCCGGGGACGAACCGTCCAGCAGTCAGCCTGCGGGAACGGAAGTTCAGGATCTGGGATTAATGCTGGCGCCCCTGAGCGCTTCCCTGCGCGAGCAGTTTGAGGTTGGCGGCGATGTTAACGGCGTAGCGGTCGTTGCCGTCAATGATAACGGCCCGTCGCGGGAAAAGGGCGTTCGTCCTGGCGACGTGGTTGTCGAGGTTGCGCAACAGGAAGTCCGCGCCCCGCAAGAGGTAAAGGACAAGGTCACTGCCGCCAAGAAAGCCGGCAAGAAATCCGTGCTGCTGCTGCTGTACCGCGGCGGAGACCTGCGCTTTGTCGCCATAAAACTGGGCGATGAAACCCCGGCCAAAAAAGAAGAAGCCCCGGCCAAAAAAGACGCGGAGTAGGCCTCCCTACATCACCACCACAACGCGCCCGACCACCGTGCGGTCCTGGATCATGGCCAGGGCCTCATGGGCGCGTTCGAGGGGCACTTCGGCGCAGACATAGGGGTTGATCCGGCCATCTTCGGCCCATTGATCAACCATCGCGATATTCTCGCGGCCTTTTTGCGGGTCCTTGCGGCCATATTCACCGGCGCGCACACCGACAATGGAAAATCCCTTGATCAGCGGCATGTTCACCGGCGCGGAAGGAATCCGGCCTGAGGTGAAACCGATGATCAGCAGCCGTCCGCCCCAATTTATGCAGCGGACCGATTCATCAAACACATCGCCGCCCACCGGGTCATAAATCACGTCGGCGCCATTGCCGCCGGTCAGTTCCTTGACTTTTTCGCGAAAGCCCCTTTTGAAATCGGCGCCGTAATTGATCACATGATCGGCGCCATATTTTGTGACCACGGCCAGTTTTGCATCCGTGCTGCCGGTGCCGATAACCGTTGCGCCCAGCATCTTGCCAACCTCGACCGCCGCCAGCCCTACGCCACCCGCCGCGCCATGCACCAGCAGGGTTTCGCCCGGCTGCAATTCACCGCGCCGGATCAGCGAGACCTGGGCCGTCAGATAGGCGGAACGGAACGAACAGGCCTGGCCATAGCTCAGCGGTGTTGGCTTGCTGCGCAAGGCGCCTTCATGGACATTTATCTCTTCCGCGAATCCGCCGCCGCTGATGATGCCCGCGACAACCGCATCGCCGATTCTCCATTGGCTGACGCCTTCGCCCAGCGCGGTGATATCGCCCGCAAATTCCGAGCCGGGAATATAGGGCAGCGGCGGCTGATACTGATATTTTTTCTGAATCATCAGAATGTCGGGAAACTGTGTCGACGCCGCGCGGATGCGCACCCGGACTTCTTTTTCGCCCGGCGGCGGCAGCTTTACTTCTTCCAGCCGCATGACCGACATTTCAAGACTGTTTTCACGCACCATCATTGCCCGCATTGGTCTACTCCCGGTTGATCAACTTTGACTAGACGCTACCACACCCTGCGCCGCACCGGAATCGTCTTGCTTGCTGGCGCTGTCCTATGGTGCACTCTGCGCGCAGGGAAAAATTAATCCTTTTTCGCAAGGGGGTCCGGTCATGATTGGGAACGCCATCAGATTTGTTTTCCTGTTCGCGCTGTGCGGCGCCGCCTATGCCCAATCTTCAGCCCCTGTTCCGGCGGACGCTGCCGGCCCCGCCTGGGTGCATGTAGATCTGGGGGAGGTTTTGCCGGCAACCGGGGGCGGACTGCAAATCCTGGCGCAGAACGCCAAAGATGAAACCCCCACCGCCAGCGCCGTCGGCAGGCACCGGGATGGCATAGGCGCGGCAGGCGCCCAGGCCAGCGCTCCGGCAATCAAGGCGGAAACCGGATTTGATCCTGTTCAAAACCGGTCCGAGCAAATCATCATTATCTTTGATGAGGCCGTTACCGAGGCTGACATAGACGTGAACTATTTTTTCAGAAACGAGGAAGATAAGGGCGGCATCGCCTATCACGAGCGTGGCGGATGGCGGGCCTACAGCGGAACGTTCCTTGTAGGCCAGGGGCTGTTTCTACCGGAACCCGCCGGCGGCAGCCATCAGATCAAAATCGCTGCGCCCGCGCCCTTTGACAGGCTGGAAATGTTCGCAACCCCTTACGTGACTGAAACCGGAAATGAAATTGAACCCGGTCTGATCACCACCGATTCCAGTGATTTTCTGATCAAACATATTGCCTACAGGCCAGTAACCCCTGCCCGGGGCGGCATTACGCATTAATGCGTCTCTGCTGGCGCAAACGCCAATGCCAGGCTGAACTATCGGGTAGGATGCGGGCGCGTCTTGCGCTACAATGGGCCATGCCCGCCTTGTGCCGCCCGCTTATAGTTGCGCTCTCACTCGTCCTGTCCTTTGGCGTTGCCGCCGTTCGCCCATCCATGGCGCAGGCCGACCCCCTGGCCGGCATGAGCGCGCAGCAGCGCACGGATCTTGACCGGGTAAATACCTATCTAAATAGGCTCGACCGGTTGCAGGCGGGCTTTATGCAAATCGCGCCCGACGGCGCCGTCAGCCGGGGCAATTTCTTCCTCGACCGGCCCGGACGCATGCGCTTTGAATATTCCCCCCCCGATGAATTGCTGATTATTGCCGATGGCACCTCGGTTGCGGTGCGCGACGATCCCGCCGCAATGATCGACCGCTATCCCATTGGCTCAACCCCGCTCAGCCCTATTCTGGCTGAAACCGTGGCGCTGGGTTCGGCCCATGAAGTCGTTGGCGTGAAGCGTGAAACCGGCCTGCTGCGGGTGCGCCTGCGTGACCCGAAGGCGCCTGAAAAAGGAGAGATCACCCTGATTTTTCTGGATCGCGGCGGAGACAATATGGAACTGCGGCAATGGGTCGTGATCGACGCCCAGGGCCTGACCACGCAGATCGGCCTGAATGATCTTCGCGAACCCGGCCCCCTGGACCCGAAATTATTTATCTTGCTTGACCCGGCGCCCGGCACGCACAATAAACGCTGATTCCATTACCGCAAGATACCCGCCATGACGCATGCCAGAACGCCGCCGCTGATTGTCGGGATTCCCTGCGATCTCAAAATAATTGGCGATCTGCCGTTTCACGCGGTTGGCGAGAAATACATCAACGCCGTGCGCGATCTTGCCGGCGCCCTGCCGCTGCTTATTCCTGTGACCGGCCGGCCCCTCGATATTGCGCAAATTCTGGATGCTGTGGATGGCATATTTCTGCCAGGTTCGCCATCCAATGTTGCGCCCGAACTTTATGGCGGTCCGCCCGCCCGGGCCACGAATGCCGCCGATCCGCAACGCGACGCGCTGACTTTGCCGCTGATCCGCGCCGTTGCCGCCAGGGGCATGCCGCTGCTGGCCGTATGCCGGGGCATGCAGGAAATGAACGTCGCCTTTGGCGGCACGCTGCATCAGTTCGTGCATGAGCTTCCGGGGCGCCATAATCATCTTAACGGGCATCTGGAAAATCCGGCCGCTTCACCCGAACGCCGCTACGAACCCGCCCATGACATCACCGTGCTGGCGCAAACGAACCTTGCCCGTATTATTGGCGCCGCCCGCTTCAAGGTGAATTCAGTGCATAATCAGGGCATAGACCGGCTGGCGGAGGGACTGGTCGTTGAGGCCGTTGCATCCGATGGCACCATCGAGGCCGTGTCGATTGACGGTGCGCCGGGCTTTGCACTTGGTGTACAGTGGCATCCGGAATGGCGGGCTGCGGAAAATCCGGCGTATCACGCCATCTTCCTGGCGTTTGGCGATGCGGTGACGGCCTGGTCGAGAAACAAAAATAACAGCTTCCTCCCGCGTTAAAGCCGGAGAGGATAAAACGGGAGAGTGCGATGAAAATAGGTATCAATACAGCCGGCATCGGGGCCGAATCCACCATCGACGGCCTGATCGCCCAGGCCAAAAAAGTCGAGCAGATGGGCTTTGACAGTCTGTGGATCGCCAATATGTTCGGTCTCGACGCCATCATGTCGATGGCGCTGATCGGGCGCGAGACCAGGCGCATTAAACTCGGCACCGCCGTTGTGCCCACCTTTCCGCGCCACCCGCTGGTGATGGCCCAGGAGGCGGCGACGGCGCAGGCCGCCTCGGGCGGGCGTTTCATCCTCGGCATTGGCCTGTCGCACAAGCCTATTATTGAAGGCATGCTGGGCATGCCGTTCGATAAGCCCGCCCGGCACATGCGCGAATATCTGCAAATTCTGTCGCCCCTGCTGCGCAATGAAAAAGTGCAGTTCGCCGGCGACGTGTACAAGACCAACGCACAGATCACGGTAGCGGAATCCAAGGGCGTGCCGCTGGTCGTTGCGGCCCTGGGCGACATGATGCTGAAAATTGCAGGAACCTATGCGGACGGCACCATCACCTGGATGACGGGGCCAAGAACACTGGAAACGCATATTATTCCGAAAATCAGCAAAGCCGCGAAAGAGGCCGGCAAACCCGCGCCGCGCATCGTGGCGGGCATGCCGTTCGCCCTGTTGGCGGACAAGGAAGCAGTGCGGGAACGCCTTGACCGGGGCCTGAAAATGTACGGCACGCTGCCATCCTATCGGGCGATGCTGGATCTTGAAGGCGCCACCAATCCATCTGACATTGCCTGTGTCGGCACCGAGAAAGAAATCAGCGCTTCAATCCGGCGTCTGCGCGACATCGGCGTTACCGATCTCAATTGCACCCTGCTGGGTGTCGGCGACAGGGAATTGACGCTGCAATTCCTGCAGAGCGAACTGCAATCCGCTGCGGCTTAAGCCGCAGACGTGGAGGATGCGGTTGGTTCCGTGAGCAGCGCATACAGCGCCGCGCGCTCACGCGAGCCGCGCAGCTTTGTGCAGAGATCCTGATTGCGCAACAGCCTGGACACCTGGGCCAGGGCGCGCAGATGTTCCGCTCCGCCGGTTTCCGGCGCGATGAGCAGAAAAATCAGGTCTACCGGACGATCATCGATTGATTCAAAATCAACCGGCTGATCAAGCCGCGCGAACAGGCCAATGACCTTATCTGCTTCGGAGAATTTGGCATGGGGAATAGCAATGCCCTGCCCGACGCCCGTCGTGCCAAGGCGTTCGCGCGCCAGCAATTTATCAAGAATTAATTGCGCTTCGAAACCAAAAAGTTTGCTGGCAGAGTTACTTATTTCCTGCAGCGCCTGCTTTTTACTCCTGGCTCGCAGGCTGGCAATCACACTCTCAGGCTTTAATATATCCGCAAGCGACATACGCTTTTGTCCTCAAAGGCCGCGTGACCAGGCAATCGAATAATTCTGAAACGGCGCCATTGTTCTGAAAAACCCCTATAAAGGCTTCGCTGACGCCCCACCGGATAGCGCGTTTTCCCCCCGAAAGCAAATATCTGGTTAAGTTATTGATTTAATATACATATCAGGCCGTCATCCGTTTGGCGCGGCGGCGTTCGACCGAGGAGGGGATGCGCAGGGCTTCGCGATATTTAGCAACCGTTCGCCGGGCAATATCCATTCCGCAATCGCGTAACAGCGTTACGAGCCGGTCATCCGAAAGGATTTTAGTGTGATGTTCCGCATCGATCAGCGCCTTTATTTTATGGCGCACGGCTTCTGCGGAATGCGCATCGCCGCCTTCGCTGGACGCAATCGCGGCAGTGAAGAAATATTTCATGTCATAGATGCCGCGATGGGTCGCGATATATTTATTCGCGGTAACGCGGCTGACGGTGGATTCATGCATCTCTATGGCGTCGGCGATGGTGCGCAGATTAAGCGGCTTGAGATGCGCAATCCCGCGTTCAAAAAAGCCTTCCTGCTGACGCACCAGTTCGGCGGAGACTTTCAGAATGGTGCGGGCGCGCTGTTCAAGGCTTTTCACCAGCCAATTGGCGTTACTCAGGCATTCGGAAATATAGGCCCTGTCCTGTGAACTGATTTTCTGTTTTCCGACGCGGGTGCAATAAAGCGAATTGATCAGCACTTTCGGCAGTGTGGCATTGTTCAGCTCCACCATCCAGGAACCATCGGCGCCCTTGCGCACGAACACGTCCGGCACCACCGGCTGTGCCGGTTCGCCGCCAAATTTCAGTCCGGGCTTGGGGTCCAGCGCCTTGACCTCGGCAATCATATCGTTGAGGTCTTCGGCATCCACCCCGCACAGTTTCATCAGGCCATCCCGGTCGTGCCGGGCCAGAAGCGGCAGATTTTCAAGCAGCTTTTGCATTGCCGGATCAAACCTGTTGCGCTCGCGCAATTGCAGCGTCAGGCATTCGGCAAGATTGCGCGCGCACACGCCGGCCGGCTCAAACCCCTGAAGTATTTTCAGAACCGCCTCCACCTCGGCCACCTCGGCGCCCTGACGTGCAGCAATGCGTTCCAGCGTTTCAACGAGATAACCGGCCTCGTCCAGCATGTCGATAAGCTGGACGCCAATGAAGCGGTCACGCGGATTACGCACCCCCAGATGCAGTTGGGCCAGCAGATGATCGCGAAGACTGACATCCGCCGAAATACGTTCTTCCAGATTATATTCGTTTTCCTGAAAGCTGCCCCCGCCGGCGCCGGCGCTGCTCCAGTCGGAATTGAAGGGAGGCTCGCTTTGATCGGCCAGGGCGCGGTCCGCGCCGCTGTCGCCGTCATACAGATTGTCATAATCCGTATCCAGACTTTCTGCGGCCGCTCCCAGAACCGGCGCATCATCGTGCAGGCGCAGGTCAGTCTCGGGCCCCTCGGCATAGGCTTCCGCGCCAGCGTAAACAGGCTCTGCCGCATCCGGCTTGTGCGCGGATTCATCGCGCTCCAGCAGCGGATTACGCTCCAGCTCCCCATCAACATAGGCTTCAAGCTCATAATTCGACATTTGCAGCAGCTTGATCGCCTGCTGCAATTGCGGGGTCATTACCAGCCCCTGGCTTTGCCTGATGTCTAAACGCGGCGAAAGTGCCATGGTGAACTCAACAGCCCTGTTATACGGATTATTGCGTAAGGATAGGGGTTAATCGTTTCAATAGGTTAAAGGCTGAAGCGATCACCCAGATAAACCCGCCTGACATCCGCATTGCCAACGATCTCATCCGGGCGCCCTTCCATAAGGACTTGCCCCTCATGAATGATATAGGCCCTGTCAATCAGGTCCAGGGTTTCGCGCACATTGTGGTCGGTAATCAAAACGCCGATGCCGCGCGCCTTGATATGCCCAACCAGTTCCCGGATATCCCCGATTGCAATCGGGTCAATGCCTGCAAACGGTTCATCCAGCAGCATAAACGCGGGGCGCGTTGCCAGCGCGCGTGCGATTTCAACCCGGCGGCGCTCCCCACCCGACAGGGCCAGCGCCGGGGTGCGGCGCAGATGGGTAATGGAAAATTCTCCCAGCAGATCATCGACAATCGCTTCGCGCCGGGATACATCGGATTCTACCATTTCAACCACGGCGCGAATATTCATCTCAACCGTCAGGCCGCGAAAAATCGACGCCTCCTGCGGCAGATAGCCAATGCCAAGCCGCGCGCGCCGGTACATGGGAAGATGCGTAATATCATGGCCATCCAGCGAAATTGTGCCCGAATCAACGGGAATAAGACCGGTAATCATATAAAAGCAGGTGGTTTTGCCCGCCCCGTTTGGCCCCAGCAGGCCGACAACTTCGCCACGCTGTAAATTGAGGCTGACGCCGCGCACCACGGGGCGCTTATTAAAGCTCTTGCCAATACGCTGCACGGCCAGACCGGAATTTTCCAGAACCAGACGGGGTCCGCCGCCGGCCTGGTTTTCATTTCCCGTCTGATTTGGCCCGGTCATCGCCCTACCCCTTTTATGGCTTCCTGGCCGGAACGAACAGGCCCTTGACCCGGCCTCCACCGCCCTGTGCGCCCACTATGCGGCTTTGCCCGCTTTCCAGATCAATCACCAATTGCTCCCCGCGCAGAACATTCTCACCCCGTGTCAGCACCACATTTCCGCCCATTGTGATCTGTCCCTTATCCACATCATAGACCGCCCATTCACTGGTCGAGGTTTCCCTCGGCGAACTGACGGCCACCGATCCGATGGCGTCAAGACGCGAGATCGCGCCCTGTTCAGCCGTGCGTGCTTCGCCGCCCCGATAATAGACCCGCAGATTGCCGGAGCCTAACCGCAATTCGCCCTGTATGGCCACAACATTGCCGGAAAATATCGCCGTCTGATCAGATTGCGCGACATCAAGGGTGTCGGCCGTGATCTCTATGGGCTGGGAAGAATCATGCCTGAGGTCAACCCCCGCCCCCTGGGCCAGAACCGGGCCACATGCAAGCAGGAACATACCCGGGATCATGCAGACCATAAAACCCAGGCGCCTGGGATCCCCCCCCATCATCCGGCCCCGCCTGAACGGGGAAAGATGATGACTTTGACGTCACCTGCAAAATGCAGATGCTGGCCGCGTTGGGTGGCGCGCATGGTTTTGGCGCGAAGATGGCCATAGGGCCCTTGCAACCGGACCGGACGGTCCGAAACAAGCGAACCCGCGTCAAGATCGACCAGCGCGCTTTCGGTATAAAACGCATAACCCAGGTCGGAATAGGCTTCGATCTGCCCGTCCAGCTGGAGGGTCTGCAAACCGTTATGCATCAGACCGCCATTGGCATTGACGGACAGCCATGACCCGTCCTGCATGGAGAGATCCGCTTGCAGCGTTTCGAGACGGACCAGTTCGTGGTCATTCAGGTCCTGCACGGCGGTATCGGCCGTTACCCTGTAGGGTCGATTATCCGTCCCCATGCCGGTGAAACTTGGGCTGTTCATGCGCAAATCATCTTTTGCCGCCGATACCTCGGAAGCGGTCAGCTCAAACTTGCTTTGCTCTTCGAACAACCGGGGCCAGGCAATCATCAGCGCCAGAAAAACCATCGCGATGGCCGGAAGCACATATTTCACCAGCCGCATGATCAATCGCCGGCGCGGGTCCTCGCCGCTGCCAGGCAAGGCGCGCGCCTGACGCCAGTCGGGTGTGTTAATATCCAGCGCCGCATTGGCCATCAAATAACGCCCGCCCGCAGGCAATCATGAATATGCACGATGCCAACCGGCGGCTGCGGAACCGGCGCCGGATTCGCGGTGACAAACAGGCAGGTGATTTTACCCGCCATCAGCCCCAGCGCCTCGGCAGCAAGGGCGTCGCGATGAATAGTCCTGGGTTTGGCTGTCATAATCCGGGCCGCCGGCAGATGCAGCAAGTCCCCGGTGATCGTATGACGCCGCAAATCCCCATCCGTGATAATGCCCGCCAGACTTCCATCCGCGCCGATTATTCCGGCGCAGCCAAAACGATGCTGGGTCATGACCATCAATATGCCGCTCATGGGCATATCCAGCCGGGCCAGCGGCAGGTCGTCCCCCGTATGCATGATATCAACCACGCGCAGCAGGGACTTGCCGATCTGCCCGCCCGGGTGCAGCAGCCGGAAGTCATCGGCGGAAAATCCCTTGCGTTCCATCAACGCCACCGCCAGCGCATCCCCCAGGGCAAGCGAGGCGGTGGTTGAAGTGGTCGGCGCCAATCCCATGGGACAGGCCTCGGGCGCAGGCGGCAACACCAGCGCCACATCGGCGGCGCGCAGCAGCGTGCTGTCCGGATTGCGGGCGATGCCGATCAGCGGAATGGCAAAGCGCCGCGAATGGGCGATAATATCGCCAAGCTCCGGTGTCTCGCCGGAATTGGACAGTATCAGACAGGCGTCCGCCCGCGTGATCATGCCCAGGTCGCCATGGCTGGCTTCGGCGGGATGAATGAACTGCGCTGGCGTGCCGGTTGACGCGAAGGTCGCCGCGATCTTGCGGGCGATGTGGCCGCTTTTACCCATGCCGCTGACAATAACCCGCCCTTTGACGGCGGTTAAAATATCCAGCGCCGAAATAAATGCTCCGTCCAGGCTTTCCGCCATGGACATCAAGGCCCGCGCCCCGGTTTCCAGCACGCGGCGCGCAGCCACGAGTTCCGGCATGGCGCTGCGGCTGGGTTTATTTGGGCCGGGCAAGGGCTTCTCTGCGCTCATGGGCGATTTTCCCGGTGGGGGACACAAGGCCTGATCATACACTATATGGGGTGAAGTCTAATGGGAGAAAATATCCATTTCCGGCCAGCCCAGCAGATCCAGTTCCGCGCGCACCGGCAGAAAGTCAAAACAGGCCCTGGCCATGGCCGTGCGTCCTTCACGGGCGAGCATGACGTCCAGTTTCGCCTTCAGCGCGTGCAGGTGCAGCACATCGCCTGCGGCATATTTCAGTTGCGCCTCGTTCAGGCTGGGATCGCCCCAGTCGGAACTTTGCTGCTGTTTGGAAACATCGTGACCCAGCAGATCCTTGACCACATCGCGCAGGCCATGACGGTCGGTATAGGTGCGCACCAGCCTTGAGGCGATCTTGGTGCAATAAATCGGCTTTGTATCAACCCCCAGATAATGTTTCAGCATGGCCACGTCAAAGCGGGCAAAATGGAACAGCTTGATGACACCGGTATCAGCCAGCAGGCGTCCGAGATTTGGGGCGTTATATTCACCCATGTTGAAACGAACCAGATGCGCAGTCCCGTCGCCCGCCGAAAGCTGCACCAGACATAACCGGTCGCGATGGGGGTTCAACCCCATGGTTTCGGTATCGATGGCGACGCAATTCCCGAAAGAGATATTATCTGGCAAATCGCCAATATGCAGATCAACGTTCATGTGATGCATCCTTAAAGCAGGGTGTCCGCCGCCGTTCCTCCGGAACCATGGCGCGACATCCGCTTCGCACGCAACGGCGCCGTCGCGCCATAGCTAAACTTTGGCTTCGCCAAAATTAGCGAAGGCGGATGGTGCCCAGGAGAAGACTCGAACTTCCACGCCCTTGCGAGCGCTAGCACCTGAAGCTAGTGCGTCTACCAATTCCGCCACCTGGGCACTATTATCGGGTAGTCAGGGGGTTGAGGTAGCCATGCTGGCGGCCAATGTCAAAGATTATTTGCCGGCGGCCCCGAAAAATCCGCCCTACGCAATACTATACGGGCGCCAGCGGTTTAGGCTAAAAGGTCTTATTCAACACTGTGCGGAAGGTAAGATAACCCGATGGCGAACGAACTGATCACCGTATTCGGCGGCTCCGGCTTTTTGGGACGGCATGTGATCCGCAGGCTGGCCAAACGGGGCGCGCGGGTGCGCGCGGCGGTGCGCCAGCCCAATCTGGCGGGCTATCTCAAACCCATGGGCGACGTCGGACAGATCGAACCGGTGCAGGCCAATATCCGCTACGAAAGTTCCATCGTCCAGGCCATGCGCGGTGCGGACAGGGTCATAAACCTTGTCGGCATCCTGTATGAAAGCGGCCCGCAGAAATTCACCAGAGTGCAGGCCGAGGGCGCCGCCGCGATCGCCCGCGCCGCCACGGCCGCCGGGGTGCGCAAGCTGGTCCATGTTTCGGCCATCGGCGCGGATGCGGGGTCGGCGTCGCTTTATGCCCGCAGCAAGGCCGCCGGCGAGGCCGCCGTGCGCGAACATTTTCCCGCCGCCACGATCATGCGCCCGTCGATCATATTCGGGCCGGAAGATAATTTTTTTAACCGCTTCGCGATGCTGGCCCGCATGCTTCCGGTCTTGCCGCTGATTGGCGGCGGGCACACGAAGATGCAGCCGGTCTATGCCGGCGACGCCGCCGACGCCATCGTGCGCGCCCTGGACGATCCTTCCACAGACGGCCGCACCTATGCGCTGGGCGGACCGCATATCTATACCATGAAGCAGATCATGGAGCTGGTGCTGGAGCAGACCGGGCGGCGGCGTCTGCTGCTGCCATTGCCATTTTTTGCAGCAAGGATTCAGGCCGCGCTGCTGCAAATCCTGCCAAAGCCGCTGCTGACCGTGGATCAGGTTCGCCTGCTGGAAACCGATAACATCGTTCCGGACGGCGCGCTGACGCTGAAGGACCTGGGCGTTACCCAGCTTTCTTCGGCTGAATTGATCCTGCCGACCTATCTGTACCGCTACCGCCGGACAGGGCAGTTCGAGGCCAGCAAACCGGCCTAAAAATACGTCCACATCAGCAGTCCCGCGCCTAAAATCATCCGGTACACGACAAACGGCGTAAAGCTGGAAGTTTGCAGCCAGCGGATCAGGACCGAGATGGCGAACAGCGCTGTGAAAAACGCCACCGCGCCTGAAATCGCCGCGTTGATCTGCAATTCCACCTGCCCGGTCTTATAGATTTCCAGCGCCCCCAGACCGCCCGCCGCCAGGGTGACCGGGATTGACATCAGGAACGAAAACCGGGCCGCTTCGGCGCGTTCCATGCCCAGAAAGCGCGCCGCAGTCATAGTGCTGCCGGAACGGCTGACGCCGGGCACCAGCGCCATGGCCTGGGCAAGACCAATGAGAAGCGCGTGCATATAATTAACGTGCTCCAGCCGGTACAGATGCCTGCCGTACTGGTCGGACAGATACAGCAGCGCGCCAAATATCAGCGTTGTCCAGCCAATCAGCTCGACATTGCGCATCACCTCGCCGCCGCCCAGGGCATAAATCAGCGCACCCGCTGCGAACGCCGGTATGCTGGCCAGGCTCACCAGCAAAAACAGCTTGGCGTCCGGTGTATAGCGGCCGCGCAATAATGCCGCGCCTCCCAGCGTCATGCGCCACATTTCAGCCCGGAAATACAGGATAACCGCCAGCAGGGTGCCAATATGCACGGCAAGGTCGATCAGCGGCCCCTGATCCACCCAGCCCATTAATTTAGGGGTCAGGATCAGATGGGCAGAAGACGAAATCGGGAAAAACTCGGTAATGCCCTGAACGATGGCCAGCACAACAAGATGTAAAATCGGCACGCCATTAACCCCGTTTCAATTTTCAGTAACCGGCACATAGCACCGCCGCCACACGGGCAACAGAAAATTGTGGCCTAGGTGTTTTGATCCTGGCCGGAATTAATCTACAATCTGTCAATGCGCCGATTATATCACATTCCGCTTTCGCCGTTTTGCCGAAAAGTGCGTATCGCCCTGGCCGAGAAAGGCCTGGCGTTTGATTTGCGCACTGAATTGCCGTGGGACCGGCGCCCCGAATTTCTGGCCCTGAACCCGGCGTCCGAGGTGCCGGTACTGGTCGAGGAAGGCGAGCGTCTGGTCATTGCCGACAGTCAGGTGATTTGCGAATATCTGGACGAGGCCTATCCCGACCGCCGCCTGATGGGCTTTGATCCGGCCATGCGCGCCGAAACCCGGCGGCTGGCCGCCTGGTTTGACCACAAATTCCAGCGCGAAGTCACAATCCACATACTGTACGAGAAAGTGAACAAACGGCTGAGCAGCCAGTCCAACCCATCGGGCGACACCATCCGCGCCGGGCAGGCCAATCTGCGGGTGCATCTCAATTATATTGTCTGGCTGGTGGAACGGCGGCGCTGGCTGGCTGGCGAAGAATTCGGCCTGGCCGATATTACCGCCGCAGCCCAGCTATCGTGTCTGGATTATCTGAACGCCGTGCCGTGGGACGATTACCCCGCCGTCAAGGAATGGTATGCGCCGGTCAAGTCGCGGCCCAGTTTCCGCCCGATCCTGGCGGATCGCGTGGCGGGCCTGACGCCGCCCGCGCATTATCTGGATCTGGATTTTTGAACGGCGGCCAGGGCAGCACACTCAAGTCCGCGCTGATTGCGCAGGCCCGCGCTGCGGGATTTGACGCCATCGGCATTACACCCCCCGGCGGCGCAGGCGCCAGCGGCGCCCATTTTCAGGAATTTCTGGCATTGGGCCGCCACGGTGACATGAACTGGCTGGCGGACAAGGCTGCCCGGCGCGCCAATCCGTCCGTGCTGTGGCCCGAAGTGCAGAGCGTCATCATGCTGGGCATGAATTACGGCCCGGATCAAAACCCGATGGGTAAACTCCGTTTACGCAATAACGCCAATATTTCCTGTTACGCGCACGGGCGCGATTACCATGATCTGATCAAGCGCCGGCTGAAACAGGTGGCGCGCTGGCTGCACCGCGAAACCGGGGCGGGGGTTAAAGTGTTTGTCGATACAGCGCCGGTTATGGAAAAACCCCTGGCGGCAAATGCAGGCGTCGGCTGGCAGGGAAAACACACCAATCTTGTGTCGCGGGAATTTGGCTCTTTCTGGGGGCGATCTTTACAGAACAGCGCCTGCCATTTGACCCTCCGGAAACGGACCATTGCGGCTCGTGCCGCGCCTGTCTGGACATCTGTCCGACCCGCGCCTTTCCTGGACCAAACATGCTGGACGCGCGGCGCTGCATTTCCTATCTGACCATTGAGCATAAAGGCCATATCGGCCGCGAGTTCCGCGCCCCCATGGGTAACCGGGTTTATGGCTGCGACGATTGCCTTGCCGTTTGCCCGTGGAACAAGTGGGCGAAAGCAGCGCGCGAAACGGCATTTCATCCGTCGACGGATATATCGGGAAATTCACTGGCGGAATT
>JBEBFX010000225.1:0-4255 GCA_040081735.1 Alphaproteobacteria bacterium
CGAAAAAAGGCGTGAACTGCCTGCAATATATGCCCACGACATCCCTGATGGTCTATGTCATGGGGCTGAAAGCGGCGCAAACCCGTCCTGCGACCACGGCCGAGAAGGCCGAGATGAAGCGTCTGCTGCACGAAGGCATGGATGCCGGCCTTGCCGGTTTTGCGTTGCAGCGGCTGGGCAAGGATTCGGTGCAGGCGGATTATGACGGTGGACCGATGGTCACTGACACGATGTGCGATGAGGATATTCTCAATCTTGCCGAAGTGCTGGCCGAACGCGGCGAAGGCTCCATCCAGATCACCCAGTCCACTGGCAATATCAAGGGCGATCTGGCGTTCCTCGAAAAGCTTGCGGAAACGGCGAAACGCCCGGTGTTGCATAACGCCATCGTGCCGTCGCGCAAGGATCCCAAGGTGCACAAGCGCAGCCTCGACTGGCTTGAGAAGGTGCGCGCAAAAGGTTTGCCGATCTATGGCCAGACCGGCACCATCCGCTCCGGCTTCGCCTATACGCTGGAAAACTGGAATCTGTATGACGCCAGCCCGGCATGGCGCGCCGTTACCACCGGCACGTTCGACGAAAAACTGGCCAAGATGAAAGACCCGGCCCTGCGCAAGGACCTGAAGGGCGAATATGAAAGCGCCAACCGCAAGCTTGAAGTCATTCAGGCAGGCGTTGGCGGCCCGGTGCGCACCCTGATCGTGTCTGGCGTCAACAATGTGGCCGAACTTGAAAAATATGTTGGCCGCTCGCTGGGTGACATTTCCGAAGAAGAAAACCGGCACCCCATCGATGTCATGCTGGATATGTCTGTGCTGGGTGATCTCAAGGTCGAGTTCCTGGGCCCCAACCGCGGTTTCAACGCCGACTTCATGGCCGAGATGACCAACGCCTCTGAATTCACATTCCCTGGCGTATCGGATGGCGGCGCGCACACCAAGTTCTTCACGGGCGGCGCCTTTACCACTGACTTCCTGAGCTGGCTGGTGCGTGACGAAAGCAAGATCACTCTGGAAGAAGCGCATTACCGTCTGTCTTCCTTGCCGGCAAAAGCCGCAGGCTTTGTTGATCGCGGTGAACTGAAGCCCGGCCTTGCCGCCGACGTGGTGGTTTACGGCCTCAATGAGCTGGCGATCGAACCGGAATGGATCGGCGAAATCGTGCATGACTTCCCCGGCAATGAATGGCGCCGTATTCAGCGCGCCAAGGGCTATCATGCGATTATCGTCAATGGCGAAACGACCTTTGCCAATGGCGAATGCACCGGCGCCACGCCTGGCAAACTGCTGCGGCAGGGCCGGGGCTAGCACCGGGTTAAACAGCCCTTTTACGCATAATAATACTTATTGTAAGGGATCCTCTGGATCCCTTACATGGTGGCAGGCGTGCAAGACCTCAGACAGTTTTTACTGGCCATTCTGCTCATCGCCATGACGGCCGGGTGCAGCGAAACCTCGAAACTGCCCATAGGCGCCGATTTTGGCCCCCGGCCGATTCTGCCGCCGCCCGGCAGGACGATCCTGCCCACGATAAATATTGCACCCGCTATCGGCTGGAAAGCCGGTGAAACGCCGGTTGCCGCAAATAATCTCAGCGTGAATGTCTTTGCTTCCGGTCTGGACCATCCGCGCTGGTTATACGCTCTGCCCAATGGCGATATCCTGGTGGCCGAGACCAACGCCCCCTACAGACCCGAAGATGAAAGCGGCCTTAAGGGCTGGGCGGCCAAATGGATAATGCGCAAAGCCGGGGCCGCCGCGCCCAGCGCAAACCGCATCACGCTTTTGCGCGACGCAGACGGGGACGGCGTTGCGGAAATAAAATCTGCGTTTCTGGAGGGGCTGAATTCGCCCTTTGGCATGGCGCTTGTGGGGGATCGGCTTTATGTCGCCAATACAGATGCGGTGCTTGAATTTCCCTATCAGGCCGGTGCGGTTAAAATAGATTCTTCTGGAAAAAAAATTGCCGGTTTACCGGGCGGGCCGCTCAACCATCACTGGACGAAAAATATTATCGCAGGCCCGGATGGCGCGCAGCTGTATGCCGCCGTGGGCTCTAACAGCAATGTTGGCGAAAATGGCGCTGACAGGGAAAAGGATCGCGCCGCAATTCTTGAAATTGACCGCCTGACGGGTGTCACGCGCCTGTACGCATCGGGTTTGCGCAATCCGGTCGGGCTTTCCTTCCAGCCCCAGAGCGGCGCGTTATGGGCGGCCGTCAACGAGCGCGACGAAATCGGCAGCGATCTGGTCCCCGATTATATGACATCGGTCAAAGAGGGCGGCTTTTATGGCTGGCCTTACAGCTATTACGGTCAGAATGTGGATGACCGGGTTACGCCGCAACGGCCCGATCTGGTGGTCTCGGCAATAAAGCCGGACTATGCCCTGGGCGCGCACACGGCCTCATTAGGTCTCGTGTTCAATACCGGAAATTTATTTCCCCAGCGGTTTTCAGGCGGCGCATTTGTCGGCCAGCACGGCTCCTGGAACCGCAGACCGGCGGCCGGGTACAAGGTGATATTCATTCCGTTCACGGATGGTATGCCGTCCGGCGGGCAGGAAGATATTCTTACCGGCTTTCTGAATGCGGAGGGCGAGGCGAGAGGCCGGCCGGCCGGCGTCGCAATCGACGGGGCCGGCGCCCTGCTCGTCGCCGATGATGTGGGAAACGTGATCTGGCGGGTTGCGCCCCAATAGAAGGGCGATGCTTGCCGCCGGCCCCGCCCGAAATTCAGGGTTTTTATCAGTGCACAGATAATATCTGGCGCCCTGATCCTGCAGTCAGAATATCCCCCCCGGGGGGCCGCGTTGGTCCGTCAGGTGGACCAGAACAAGTAACTGACATAGTTGTCCGTGTCAAGAGCCTGATAATGCCGCGCCGGGTCGCGCACCCATTTGTCGCAACGCAATATACAAAAAATCAATAGAGAACAATTGCTTACTATTTAGCAGCAACGCTCCACCCCATACTTATGGCGCTGCAGCAAATCATAAAAATTCAAATTTATTCGTCTTTATATCCATAAAAAAAGCATAATTTACTTGCTTTAAACACCCGACAGTTATTTAATTGACGAATAGCTCTTTTACAGAGTCCGGCGACAGGGCATAAACGCTCAGAAATCGCTGGACACGGAAATCCACCAATGCGGGCGCTGGTTCGTCCGCCTATAGGGAGTAAACAACACATGTCAGAATTTGATACGCTGATTAAGGGCGGCACCATTTTTGATGGCACGCGCGCCCCGCGATTTGTTGGCGACATTGCCATCAAGGACGGGCTGATTGCCAAAATTGATCACACCGGTTCCATCAGCGCCAACCGCGCCGCCAAAATTATCGACGCCAAGGGCCTGAATGTTGCCCCCGGCTTCGTTGATCTGCATACGCATTATGACGCGCAGCTGTTGTGGGATCCATATCTCTCCACCTCCTGCTGGCATGGCGTGACCTCGGTCGCCATTGGCAATTGCGGTTTCGGTTTCGCCCCGGTGAAACCGGCCGAGCGCGAACGCGCCATGCTGACCATGGAACGGGTGGAGGCGATTCCGCTGGCCACCATGAAGGCGGGCATTAATTGGAATTGGGAAACCTTCCCGGAATGGCTCGATCATCTGGAAAACACGCCCAAAGGCATCAATGTGCTGAGCTTCGTTCCCATCGGCCCGCTGATGGTCTATGTCATGGGCCTTGAGGATAGCAAATCCCGCGAGCCGACCAAGGCCGAACTGGCCGAGATGTGCCGCCTGCTGGAAGTATCCCTGGAAGCCGGCGGTTGCGGCTGGTCGGCCCAGCGTCTTGGCGATGGCTACACCTCGGTTCAGCGCGACTATGACGGCACGCCGATGTCCACAGATCTGATGTCGGACGAAACCACATTTGCGTTTGCGGAAGTTCTGCGCCGCCGCGGCGAAGGCTTCATCCAGTTGACCCAGGCCAAGGCCGACTTCAAGGCCGACCTGCTATTTACCGAAAAGCTGGCGGAAATTGCCCAGCGTCCGGTTCTGTTTAACGCCGTGGCGATAAACAACCGCCACCCGCATCAGCATCGCCGTCTGCTCGACTGGGGCAAGCGCATGCAGGAAAAAGGCCTGAAAGTGTGGCTGCAGGGCGTCACCACCGCCAACGACCTGCGCTTCACGTTCGAGGATTTCAATCTGTTCGATGGCGATCCGGCATGGCGCGAAGTAACGCTCGGCACGGTCGCGGAACGCGCCGTTAAAATGCGCAATCCGGAGTACCTTGCGGCCCTG
>JBEBFX010000068.1:0-15314 GCA_040081735.1 Alphaproteobacteria bacterium
TTGGGGGGGAAACGTTTCAATCAGTTCACAAGACGCCCTAATGCTGGCCGGCAGGGATGCGCAGGATCAGCCCGTCAAGTTCACCGGTCATTTCGATCTGACAGGCGAGGCGGCTGTTATCGCGGAAATCCTGGGTGAATTGAAGGAGATCGGCTTCCATTTCGCCTTGCACAGCCCTGCCAGTCCTGTCGAGCCAGGCCGGGTCCACATAGACGTGGCAGGTGGCGCAGGCGCAGACGCCGCCGCAATCGCCGTCGATCCCCGGAACGTCGTTATTAATTGCGGCGTCACGGCAGGTCGTGCCGCCAGACACGGTCACCACATGTTCCGTGCCGTTCACCTCGATATAAGTCACCTTAGGCATTCTTAAATCCACCCTGTGTTGAGCATAGTGACCGCCTAAAGGGGATGCAGGATTACCGGCATCCGGGTGAACCCGTGAATAACCTGCGACAGGGTTCGGACCGGTTTGCCCACGACCTCGACTTTGCTGAAGCGTTTGATGATTTCTTCCCAGATGATCTGCAACTGCAATTCCGCCAGGCGGTTGCCGACGCAGCGGTGAATGCCGAAGCCAAAGGACAGATGCTGGCGCGGATTTTTCCGGTCGATCAGAAATTCGTCGGCCCGGTCAATCACCTCACTGTCACGATTGCCGGACAGATACCACATGACGACCTTGTCGCCCTCGCGGATGGTTTTGCCGCCTATCTCGGCGTCGCACACGGCCGTGCGCATCATGCACGTGATCGGGGTCTGCCAGCGGATGATTTCTGACACCATGCCGGGAATGAGGCCTGGATTTTTCATCAGCTTGGCGTATTCGGCGGGGTTTTCATTAAGCGCCAGAACGCCCCCGCTGATGGAATTGCGGGTCGTGTCGTTGCCGCCGACGATGAGCTGGAGGATGTTACCCAGAAACTCCATGAACGGCATATTGGCCGTCGCGGGTGAACCGGCGAGCATGGAAATCAGATCATTTTTCGGTTCGCCGCCGGCGCGCTGATCCCAGAGCTCTTTGAAATACGCGCCGCATTCCATGATCTCCTGCTGCCATTGTTCCCAGCTATCGACGCCATTCCCCGGCGAAGAGGTCAGAACGTCGGACCAGCGGGTCAGCTTGCGCCGTTCATCCCAGGGAAAATCGAACAGGGTGGCGAGCGTCATGGTGGTGAGTTCGATGGAAACCAGATCAACCCAGTCGATTTCCTTGCCTAACGGCAGAGAATCGAGGATCGCGGCGGCGCGCGCGCGAATAATCGGCCCCAGCGTTTCGAGATTGGCCGGCGCAACCATCGGGCTCACAACCTTGCGCTGTTCGTCATGTTTGGGCGGGTCCATGGCGATGAACATTTCAAGCCCCCCCATGGCGGCGGCCCCGTCCGGCTTGCCGATACCGCCGAATGCGATGCCGCCGCGGGCCGCATCCGAGGAAAAGGTTTTGTGGTCTGTCTCAACCCGCACAATGTCGTTGAACTTGGTCAGCGACCAGTACGGTCCCACACGGCTATTGGCGCAGTAATGCACAGGATCCTCTGCCCGCAGCCGCCTGAAATATTCCCCGATCGTATCGTTTTGAAACAGATATGGATTGCTGACATCCATCTCGTCCAGGGGAATTCGGCTTACATCAATTTCGATCACTTTAGCCTGTGACATGTCCTGATCCTCCGGATTAGCGCTGACGAAGAAACACGCTTAACGCGTGATTTAGCTGTTAATACGGAAGTCTTATCCAAGCCACGAATTATGGCAATCGAATAATGATCGATCCATCAATAATTTTACGGCGGCGCTGACCGGCCTGCGCTGTCTGGCCGCCTCAGGCGATCAGCGTGGCCGCCGTCAGGTTGCATTCTTTCATGATGTCAGAGGCATAGGTGACACGCCCCGAGATCATCGCAGGCTCGTTGCACGACAGCCGCAGGCAGGCTTCCGCCACGTGTTCAACCGGGATCAGCATTTTACGGTTGGCGTCATTGACCAGTTTATGATGCACGGCGCCGGGGGTTGCGACCAGACCGGGTGAAATTGCATTGACGGCAATGTTGTCCTTGTGCAGCTCGCTCGCCAGCCCGGTTGAAAACCGCTCCAGCGCCGCCTTGCACATGCCATACACAACGCTTCCGGGCAGGCCCAGGCCGAGTTTGGGATGGATCGCCGCATGCGAGGAAAGATTGACGATCCAGCCCGCCCCGCGCGCCTTCATGCCAGGTATCACAAGTTGCGACAGATGCAGGGGCGTATGCACCTGCATCTCAAACATCAGGCGCAGACGCGCATCGGGAAACGTCTCGATGGGAATAAAAAAGGTGACGGCGGCGTTGTTGCACAGCACGTCCACAGGCCCCAGGCCAGCCTCGACGGCGCGGATCAGCCTTTCCCGTTCGTCCGCAATCGACAGATCGCATTGCACCCCAAGCGCCTCGCCCCCCGCCGCCCGGATGCGCGCCACGATGGAATTGATGCTGCCGGGAAATTGATGATCGCCCTCATCCAGGGTGCGGGCGGTTACGGCGACCCTGGCCCCCGCCATGGCGTAGCGCAGGGCGATCGCCTCGCCGATGCCGCGTGAAGCGCCCGTGACCAGCGCCACCTTGCCCGCCAGCACGCCGTTGTGATTGATGTTGCCCATAGCCGCCCCCCTGAATGATATTCAGACGATAGCCGAGCACAGTCAGGCCGCTGGCGCAAGCATGGTCTAGCCAACTGCTATCCGGTTTAGCTGGGAACTGACCTGCTGCACTGAGGTTGACGCCTGTTGTGTGCTGGAAGCAATTTCCTGCGTGACTGCGGTCTGCTCTTCGACTGCACTGGCGACAGTGCTGACATAGTGGTTCAGCTGTTTTGTCGCATCGACAATTTCCTTGATGCTGCCGGCCACTTCAGAAAAAGTTGACTGAACCGAGCTGATCTCACGGGCAATTTCATCTGTCGCTTTTGATGTTTGATTGGCGAGGTTTTTTACCTCGGTGGCGACTACCGCGAAACCCTTGCCGGCTTCACCGGCGCGCGCCGCTTCAATGGTGGCGTTCAGGGCCAGCAGGTTAACCTGTCCCGCAATATTGCGGATCAGCTCCACAATTTTTCCCATCGACTGCATTGTTTCGGAAAGGCGGTCGCTGGCCTCGCCGGAAGTGGTGGATTTCTGGGTAATGTCATCGGTGGCCTGCTTTGAAAGTTCCATATTCTTGCCGATTTCGGCGACCGACGCGGTCATTTCTTCTGTCGCCGCCGCCACGCTTTGCACCTGACCCGTGGTTTGGTCGGCAAGCTCAATGGTCTTCATCAGATCTGTCACGTCAGTGGCGAACTTGATAACCTTGAAGGGATTTCCGCTCATGTCCAGGATGGGTTTATACGAGGCCTGGATAAACACCTCTCTCCCGCCCTTGCCGATACGCTTGTAAAACTGGGATTCAAATTCCCCGCGTTTGAGCTTCGCCCAGAAATCCCTGTATTCCTGGCTGGCGGAAAACGCCGGCTCCACGAACATACGGTGATGTTTGCCCTGAACCTCATGAAGGGCATAGCCCACCACACTGAGGAAATTTTCATTGGCCGTGATGACCGTGCCGTCGAGATTAAACTCGATGACCGCCTGAACCTTTCCGATCGCTTCCAGCTGGCCGCTGACATCGGCGGCCCTAAGTTTCTGCGCCGTAATATCGGTGGCGAATTTGACTATCTTGAACGGCTTGCCGTTCATGTCGAAAATAGGATTATACGAGGCCTGAATCCAGACCTGTCTGCCGCCCTTGCCGAAACGCTCAAATTCCCGGGCTTCAAATTCACCCCGGCCCAGCCGCGCCCAGAAATCCCTGTATTCCGGGCTTTTTGCAAACTCTGTCGACGCAAACATGCTGTGATGCTTGCCCTTCACCTCCTCAAGCTTGTAGCCCATGACGCTCAGAAAGTTTTCATTGGCGGTGAGGATCGTTCCATCAAGCATAATACTCTTCCCCTCACCCTCGTGGGGAGGGGATAGGGGCCCGCAGCGCCAGCGCTTGCGCGGCGAGTGGGCGGAGAAGCCCATCTTTTGGCGTTTTTTTATTCCGTGAACAACCTGTTGAGACGTAACATCTAATACCGGTTGATGTCCGGCGTATTATTGGAAGACCTTTGCAAAAGTCTGCGGCTTACCGGGATAAGACAGACACCCAGCAGCGCAAACGCAACCCCTTGCCACAGCACGCCCATGGGCAGCAATTTGAAAAATGTCAAAAGTGCGATAACAAATGCCGAGACAGAAAACGGAATAAAGAAGCGGGTCGTCTGTAAAATTTCGATGATCAACAGCACGACGCCCGCCACCGCCCAGCCAATTACCGGGTCAATCACCAGAAGACTGTCAGCCAGGCTCATTTCGCCCGCATGGCTTCAAGCAGCACCGCCAGACTGCCAAGCGATTTGGTGATGTCGGTGGGGATGATCAGAAGCTTTGAATTCGGGGATTTGGCAATTTCGGCAATGCTGCTGATCTGCTGTTTCATGATTTCAAAATCCACCGCCGGCTGGCCGTTGGACTGAATGGCGATGCCCACCTGGGTGGTGGCGTAGGCTTCGGCGTCCGCAAGCACCCGGCGGGCCTCGGCGTTTTTCTGGGCCGTATACAGCTGGGCGTCGGCGTGCAGCTGCTGGGCCTGGCGGTCCCCCTCAGCCTTGGTCACCGCGGCGCGGCGTTCGCGTTCCGCATTCAGCTGCTGCTGCATGGCGCTGCGGGTGGCGGCGTCCACCGATACATCAAGCACTTCGGTGCGGGTAATTTCAATGCCCCAGATGGCGCAGGCCTCGGACAGGGATTCCTTGATCTTTTCACTGATGAAATCGCGCTTTGACTGCACTTCGTCAAATTCCATCTGGCCGCCGGTCGAGCGCACAATGCTGGTCACCGTGGTCTGCACAGCCTGATCAATGTCCGTAATGCGGTACACGGATTTTGCGGCGTCAATGATGCGGAAGAACACCGCCGCCGTCAGATGAATTTCCACATTGTCCTTGGTGATGACGCTGATCTGCTGCGGCTCCAGCTGGCGTTCTAGAATGCTGACCTTCGCGGAAACCAGATGCAGGATCGGAATGATAAAATTCAGCCCCGCCGGAAGCGTCTTGATATATTTGCCGAACTGTTCGACCACATATTCCTGCGATTGCGGAACAACCTTGATGCCCGACAGGGCGATGATCAGCATCAGCCCGATGATTGCCAGAAGTAAAAAATCCATGCCACCCCCTGCGCAGGCCGCACCCGGCCCTATGCGCCTAACATGCCCTGAGTGAAGCCGGCGATCAAACGGAATCGCCCGGCGCAATTTTGACTGCGCCTAATCGCGCAGCAATTCGTTGATCGAGGTTTTGGAACGGGTGCGGGCGTCCACCTGTTTGATGATCACGGCGCAGGACAGGCTGGGCCGGGCATGGCCGTCACTGCTGGCGGGGGCGGGCAGCATGCCCGGCACCACAACCGAATAAGGCGGCACCTCGCCCTGATGAATTTGCCCCGTGGCGCGGTCCACGATCTTTGTGGATGCGCCCAGAAACACACCCATGGACAAAACCGATCCCTCGCGCACAATCACGCCTTCGGCCACTTCGGAACGCGCGCCGATAAAACAATTATCCTCGATGATCACCGGATTGGCCTGTAGCGGTTCCAGCACGCCTCCGATACCGGTGCCCCCCGATATATGACAGTTCTTGCCGATCTGGGCGCAGGAACCCACGGTCGCCCAGGTGTCAATCATGGTTCCTTCGTCCACATAGGCCCCCAGATTGACAAAGCTGGGCATCAGCACCACGCCCTTTGCGATGAAGGCCGAACGGCGCACGATGCAGTTTGGCACGGCGCGAAATCCCGCCGCACTGAACTGGCCGGCGTTCCAGCCTTCGAATTTCGACGGAACCTTATCCCACCATGAGGTGTCTTTCCCGGGACCGCCTGCAATCAGGTTCATGTCATTCAGCCGGAACGACAGCAGCACGGCTTTTTTCAGCCACTGATGCACAACCCAGTCATTGCCGTGCTTTTCGGCCACCCGCGCCTTGCCCGTATCCAGCAGGCCCAGCGCTTTGGTAACGCATTCGCGGGCCTCCCCCGTGGTTTGTCCATTGAGGGAATCGCGGGCCTCCCAGGCGGCTTCGATCCGGGCTTGCAGGTCCTGAATATTCATCGGGCGTGTTCTTTCGGTTTCGGGGGTACACTAGATCGTGATGATAATAAGTTTGCATATGCCAGAACTTCTGCCTGTCACCCCGGATTTATTCCGGGGTCCAGGGCCACAAGGATAAGCCTGTGTATTTTACCCTGGACCCCGCAACACGTGCGGGGTGACACCGTGGTCGGGGTAATTCAATATAAAATCATCACCCTCTAGCTATAGGGATCGGCGGCGTCGCGCAACCCATCGCCAAAGAAATTGAACGCCAGCACCACCAGTATGACCGGCAGCATCGGCAGCATGATCCAGGGGTAAAAGCTGATCGCGGCGATATTTTGCGCCTCGTTCAACAGCACCCCCCAGCTGGTGACGGGCGGCCGCAGGCCAAGCCCCAGAAACGACAGCGCGGTTTCGCCCAGGATCATCGACGGGATCGACAGGGTGGCGCTGGCGATCAGGTGGCTCATGAAATTGGGCAGCAGATGGCGCCCGATCAGGCGCGCTGGCCCCGCCCCCATCAATACCGCCGCGGTGGCGTAATCTTCCTCGCGCAGCGCCATCAGTTTGGCGCGCACCGCGCGCGCCAGCCCCGGCCAGTCCAGCAGACCCAGAATGACTGTCAACCCCGCATAGACCGCCACCGGGCTCCAGTTAACCGGAAGCGCCGCCGACAGAGCCATCCATAACGGCAATTCGGGCATCGCCCGGATGATTTCAATCAGACGCAGGGTCAGATTATCCACCCAGCCGCCGAAATATCCCGCCATACCGCCGATCAGCAGCGCCAGCACAAAACTGATGGAAATGCCGATCAGCCCGATGGTCAGTGAAATCCGGGTCCCGTAAATCGTGCGCGACAGCATGTCGCGGCCCAGCCGGTCCGTGCCAAACAGATACAGCGTGCCGTAGGAGGCCGGGCAGACCAGGTGAAAATCCGCCTCCCACAGCCCCCAGAAATGATAGTCCGCGCCGGAACAGAAAAACCGCAAAGGCTGCACTTTGGCAGCATCGATCACATAGTCCCATTTGAACAGGTTCAGATTGGCCACGCCCTTGTAGCCGTAGACAAAGGGGCCGATAAATTCACCGTCATGGAACAGATGCACGGACTGCGGCGGGGCGAACAGATAATCCGCGTTGCGGTCTTCCAGGCCGTAGGGCGCAATGACTTCACTGAATGGCAGGCTTGCATAAACCAGCATCAGGAACAGGGCGCTGATATAGGCCAGCCGGTGGCGTTTCAGTTTTTGCCAGATCAGCCGCCATTGCGGCGTTGGCGGCGCGGCGGGCGGCGGTGTGCCGATCGGGTCATAGGGGGCCTGGCTGATAAAATGTTCCAGCCGGTCAGGTTCCGTATCCATCATGGGGCGGCGCGGCCGGCCAGCCGGATCCGCGGATCCAGCAGGGCCAGCATCAGATCGGAAATCGCCATCCCAACCACCGTCAGAATGGCGGCAAACAGCAGGATAAAGGCTGCCAGGTAATGATCCTGGGCGCGCAGGGCCTGCAACAGGACAGGACCAATCGTCGGCAGGTTCAGCACCACCGACACGATCACCGAACCCGAAACCATCTGGGGCAACAGATCGCCAATATCAGCGATAAACGGATTGAGCGCCATGCGCAGCGGGTATTTGATCAGCAGCGGCAACGGCGCCATCCCCTTGGATCGGGCCGTGGTGACATAGGGCTTTTGCAATTCATCCAGCAGATTGGCCCGCAACCGGCGGATCATGGCCGCTGTGCCGCCGCTGCCGATCACCAGCACCGGGATGGCCAGATGCGCCAGCACCGATTGCGCCTTTTCCCAGGACCAGGGCGCGTCAATAAATTCAGGCGCCATCAAACCGCCGATGGACAGCCCAAACCAGAGATTGGAATAATACAGCAAAATCAGCGCAAGCAGAAAATTAGGCGTCGCCAGACCAAGATATCCCAGCAGCGTAAAACTGTAATCGGCAACGCCGTACTGGCGCACCGCAGACAGAATGCCGATGGGAAAGGCGATCAGATATATCGCAAGCACCGTCGCAAAATTCAGCAGCACAGTAAGAGCCAGGCTGTCCCCCAGCACTTCTGCAACCGGTTTGCTGTATTCAAAAGACCAACCCCAGTTTCCCTGCAGCAGGCCGGAAAATCCGTTTTCTCCCGGCCATACCCCGATCCACATGCCATAGCGTTCCAGCAGGGGCCGGTCGAAACCGAATTCAGCGCGTAAAAATGCAATTTTCTCAAGATTGGCGTCCTCGCCCTGTGCTTGCAGTTCGGCCACCTGATTGGACAGATAATCACCCGGCGGCAGCTGTATCACCATGAAAATCAGTATACTGATGGCGATCAGGGTCGGGATCATCAGGGCGATGCGGTCCAGTATGTAACGTCCCATTGTGATTACGGCCCGGCCGATTGATCAGATTCGGGCGCGAACCAGAATTGATCCGGACGGTAGACGCCGAACAGCGCGCCGGGGCGCCAGCCGTAAAATGCTTCCGCCGGAACATTGCGCATCTGCGTGGACACAATAACAGGCTGGCGTACCTGGGAAATGATCCCAATGCTAAATTGCTGATCCGCATGGATGGCCAGCATGGCGTCCCAGATTTCCCGGCGCCGTTTGGCGCTGGCGGCGCGCCATTCAATGCTCAGGGCCAGCAGTTCGCGCGCCGGTTCCATATCCGGCGCCTCGCCCGCCTTGCCGCCAGTTTGGAAATACTGTCCCCAGAACGGCCATTGCAGCTGGTCCTGGGCAATCGGGGCCAGTTCATCCGGGCTAAGGCCGCTGGAGGGGATGCCCATGTCGAGCCCGGACCACACGGTCATCATGGAACGCCCCGCATACACCCGCGCGCGCATCGCGTCGCGTTCCGTGGGTTTGATAAACAGGCCGACCCCAATGCGCCGCCAATCCGAAGCAATCAATTGCAGCACATCGCTTTGTTCGCTGGACTGATCTGCGGTCTCGACGATCATTTCAAGTTTTGATCCATCGGGCGTCTGACGGATGCCGTTGGCGTCGCGCGGCGCCAATCCCATCTCGTCCAGCAGCCGGTTTGCCTGAACCGGATCATGCATGGCCCATTGCTGCGCCAGGTGCGGCGTGTATAATTCAGACTGCGGCAGCACCATATTGTTGCTTTCCGCCGCCAGGCCAAAATACAGCGACCGGTTGATCAGATGCCGGTCGATGCCCATCGACAGGGCGCGGCGAAACCGCACATCGCGCAGCAGCTGCCGGAACACGGGACGTTCATAATTCAGATTGGGGTACAGGGCGATTTGCGATCCCGTGGCAATCGGCCACAAACGCGTGACGTAACTGCCGCGCGCCTCGCCTTTTTTCAATACGGTAATATCGGAGAAGGACAGGCCGCGGGCCTGCAGATCGGTTTCCCCCGCCGTGCTTTTCGCAGGGATCAACCGGCTTTCAACGACCGTCATGACCACCTGATCAATATAGGGAAGCTGACGGCCATTTTGATCAACCCGATGATAATAGGGATTGCGCGCCAGGATATAACGGCTGGCCGGAGAAGACGTCATATTGACCCATGGCTGTAGGGTAGGCAGCGCCACATTGTCAAAATTATACATATTATCCTGGCGATTATGCAGCGCCGCCCAGCTGTGCACCTTGGCTTTACGCACCTCTGCGGCCAGCCAGACCGGATCGCCATAGCGCAGGTGAAACTGCTTCAGATAATGCGCGGGCCGGTAGATAAACAGCGGGCTGGCGCGCGACTGGACATCCAGAAATGTCGGGTTGGGCTTTGGCCAGCTATATCGCACGGTTGCCGCATCCGGAAATTCCACAGTTGGCGGCGCCCCGTCCACCAGAAACTCCGGCCCCGGACCATTCGGGCCAAGCTCGGGATTGTTCGCCACGTCTTCCCAGAAGTAACGAAAATCCTCGCTGGTGAACGGCTGCCCGTCGGACCATTTATGTCCGGGCCGCAGATGCAGGGTGAAGACGCGGTCGTCCTCATTTTCAACACCGAGAAGAATGTCCGGCGCCAGATTCAGGCTGCGATCGCGGCCGGTCAGGCGGGCATATCCGTACACCACCATATAGCGCACGTCACGGGGATTGCCGATCAGGGTTCGAAGCACGCCCCCATGCCGGCCCGGCGCGACGCCATTACCGGTAACATCCACGATCAGGGGTGTGGCGGGCAGGCGCTCCGCAACAGGCGGAAGCATGCCTTGCGCCACGCGCGCCGCCAGTGACGGCGTTTCAACATAGGCCGGGACCTGGGCTGCGGCGCTGATCTGCGTCAGCAGCAGCAGCAGGGACGCTGTAAAAATCCGCATCATAACAAAGGGTCACCGCTGGTTCGGACAAAATGGCCAGGCGCAATCTGTATCATCGCGCCGCTATCACCGGCCGTTAGCCGGAACGGGGCGGGCCAGGCCTGCGGATCGGACAGGCGTTCTGCCTGCAAGCGCCGGAAATCAAGCGGCGCATCCAGATCGGGTTCCGGAACCGCCGCCAGTAAAGTCGCCGTATAGGGATGAACGGGATCGCCGAAAAGCTGGTTCGCGGGCGCCGTTTCCACCAGCTGGCCCCGGCACATGACCAGAATATGCCCTGCAATCGCACGCACAACAGCCAGATTATGGCTGATGAATAAATATGTCAGCCCCAGCTCCGACTGCAAATCCTTCAGCAGGCTAATAATTTGCGCCTGCACGGATACATCAAGCGCCGAAACCGGCTCATCGCAGATCAGCAATTCCGGATTCAGCGCCAGGGCGCGCGCAATGACGATACGCTGGCGCTGGCCCCCGGAAAATGCGTTCGGATAACGGCCCAGCTGCTGCGGCTCCAGCCCAACCAGCCGCATAAGCTCCTGGGCGCGCTGCACCTGGGAGGCCCGGTCCCCCATGCGGTGAATGATCATCGGTTCGCGCAACGCCGCAAGGATCGTCATGCGCGGATCAAGTGCTGATAAGGGATCCTGGAAAATGAACTGCGCCCGGCTGCGGTAGCGCAGCAAACCTGCGCCCCGCATCGCCAGAACATCCTCGCCGTCAAAGCGGATACTGCCCCTGTCCGCTTTGGCGGCGCGCAGGATCAGTTTGCCCAAAGTCGTTTTGCCGCATCCGGATTCACCGACCAGCGCGACGCATTCCCCGCGCGGCAGGGAAAAACTGACATCCGACACCGCCGCCTCGACGGTTCCATTCGCGTGATACTGCTTGCTCAACCCGCGCACCTCCAGCAGGGGCCGTTCCGCAGGATTTAGACTGCGGTGAATTTCCGGTGTCCCGGATAATCTTGGCGCCGCATGCATCAGCGCGCGCAGATAGGGATGGCCGGGGCGGCGGAAAATATCTTCACGGCCCCCCGCCTCCATCACTTTACCCTGGTGCATCACCACAACTTCATCGGCAATATTCGCCACCACCCCCAGATCATGCGTGATCATCAGCACCGCCATGCGCAACTGCTGTTGCAGGTTTTGCAGCAATAGCAGAATTTGCGCCTGCAGGGTGACATCAAGTGCTGTCGTCGGCTCATCGGCGATCAGCAGCGACGGGCGGCACATCAGCGCCATGGCGATCATCGCGCGCTGGCGCAAGCCCCCGGACATCTCGAATGGATAGGCCCTGTACGCGCGTTCGGGATTGGGAAAACCCGTCAGCCGCAGCATATCTATCGTGCGCGCGCGGCGCTCGGCCGCTGAAAGCCGCAGATGCTGGCTCAGATTTTCACTGACCTGATCGCCGATCCGGTGCAGCGGCGACAGCGCGCTCATGGGCTCCTGAAAGATCACCGACAGGTAACGCCCGCGCAGGGCGCGCATAGGGGCGCCATCGCGGGCCAGCGCCGCCACATCAATCCGCGGGGTGGCTTCATCCTCGTCATGGTCAAACAAAATACTGCCGTTAAGGATCCGGCCATTTTTTGGCAGCAGCCCGGTGATCGACTGGCCGATTACGGTTTTGCCGGAACCGGATTCACCGACCAGCGCCACGATCCTGCCACGGGGCACGCGAAACGACACCCCATCAACAGCGCGCAGCTTGCCGGCGGGCAGGTCAAACTCAACCGTTAAATCTTCGACGCGCAGCAGGTCGTGCAAGGAATCACTCAAATAGCAGTTTTCTGTTATATACCGTGTAAATAAGCTGATGATCTAGGGCGCGATGATTTTAGGATTACTTATGCCAACACCTCGGCCTGTCACCCCGGATTTATTCCGGGGTCCAGGAGTTACAATGTAAGGCCTTTGTTTTTGTCCCTGGACCCCGCAACACGTGCGGGGTGACACTGTGAGATAGGCGATTCAATGTAAAATTATTTCGCTCTAGGATCGATTATGACTGGCCCATTCACCATCGCACATTTCACCGATCCGCATCTGCCCCTGCTGGCGGATGAAGTACGCCTGTTTGCGGCGGGCCTCAACAAACGCCTGAGCGGGGTGCTGTCCTGGCGTCTGAAGCGGCGGCGCATTCATTTGCCGGAAATATTGGCGGCGCTGGTAAGCGATATTCACGCCCATCGACCGGACCATATCGTTCTGACCGGCGATCTGTTGAATATCTCGTTGCCGGAAGAATTTACCCGCGCCAAAGCGTGGCTTGGCGAACTGGGCGCGCCAACAGATGTCAGCCTGGTCCCCGGTAATCATGACGCCTATATGGCGGCGGACTGTGATGCGGGGCAAAGCCAGTGGGCCGCCTATATGCAGGGCGACGATCTGAATGCAGGCATACACTTTCCCTATTGCCGCGTCCGGGGCGGGATTGCCTTTATTGGCGTTTCAACCGCCGTGCCGACGCAGCTATTTGACGCCACCGGCGCTGTAGGCGCCGGACAGCGCGATGAGTTGGGTAAGTTGCTGGAAAGGCTGGGACAGGAACAGATGCTGCGCATTGTCATGATGCATCATCCGCCGGGGCCGTCCGGGGCGTCGAAACGCAAGGGATTAACCGATCTGATCCCCCTGCGGCAAGTTTTTGCCCGCCATGGCGCGGAACTGGTGCTGCACGGCCATACCCACCGGGGGGTGTTTGAGCATATTGCCGGACCGCATGGATCCATTCCGGTGCTGGCCCCGTCCTCGGCGTCTGCGCTGGATCCGCATCGGGAAAATGCGCGCTGGCACCTCCTGGAAGTTTCCCGCGCCGCCTCCGGCAACTGGCAGGCCCAGATCACGGTGCGGGGGTATATACCAGCCAGCCGCCAGTTCGGCACTGAAGGGCAATTCAGCCTTTTACTCTAGCTCTTGCGGTAATTTGCAGCCATGATGGGCGCAAATTAAAAGAACAGCAGGGGAGTTAGGGACATGAACCGTCTGGATGGCAAGGTAGCGCTGATAACCGGCGGCGCGCGCGGGCTTGGCGGGGCAACCGCCAAATTGATGGCTGCCGCTGGCGCAAAAGTGCTGATCACCGATCTGCTGGACGATGTGGGCGCTGGCACAGTTGCAGAAATTGAAAAGGCAGGCGGCCAGGCGGCGTTCCTGCATCATGATGTGGTGGATGAGGCTGACTGGCAGAATGCGGTGAAATTCGCTGTCGGCAGCTTTGGCGGGCTGGATATCCTTGTCAACAACGCCGGTATCGCGGACGCCGGAAAAAGCATTGAGCACACCTCACTCGAAGCCTGGCGGCGCGTCATCGCCGTTGATCTCGACAGCCTGTTTCTGGGCATCAAATACGCCATCCCCGCCTTGCGGGACCGCGCCAGCAAATGGCCGGGGGGCGGGTCGATCATTAACATTTCCTCGATCATGGGTTTTGTCGCCATGCCCAACGCCGCCGCCTATATTGCGGCCAAGGGCGGCGTGCGTCTGCTGACTAAGGCGGCGGCGATGGAACTGGCGCCCTCAAAAATCCGCGTCAATTCGGTGCATCCGGGCTTTACGGAAACCGACATGGTGAAGAACGCGCTCAAGGATCTGGCGAAGGGCGCGGGCGGCATCGGCGAAAACGCCATGAAAGACATGATCACCCAGCGCCACCCCATCGGGCGCATGGGCGTGCCGATGGATATCGCCAACGCGGTGTGCTTTCTGGCGTCCGATGATGCAGCCTTCATGACCGGATCGGAAGTGGTGGTCGACGGCGGTTTCATCGCTCAATAAATAATATCATCAGGGAGAGAAACAATGAACCGGGTTGATGGAAAAATTGCCCTTGTGACCGGGGGCGCGCGCGGCCTTGGCGCGATGTCGGCGCGCGTGCTGGCCAGGGGCGGCGCAAAAGTCGTCATTACCGACATGCGCCAGACCGATTCCGCAAAGACGCTGGAAACGATCCGGGCGGAGGGCGGCGAAGCCAGTTTTTTCCGGCATGACGTTGCGAATGAGGAGCAATGGGCGGCGGCGGTGAAATTCACCGTCGACACCTATGGCGGGCTGGACATATTGCTGAACAATGCGGGCATTGGCGGGGCTGCGAAACCGCTGGAGGAGTTAAGCCTCGACGCCTGGCGGCACATGATGTCGATCAATCTGGACGGGGTGTTTCTGGGCATGAAACATGCAGTGCCGGTGATGAAGCCGCGCGCGCATCTATGGCCGGGCGGCGGATCGATCATTTCCATTTCATCGATCATGGGTTGTATCGGCGGGCCGCGCACGGCGGCCTATTGCGCCAGCAAGGGCGGCGTGCGCCTGTTGACCAAGGCCGCGGCGCTGGAACTGGCGCCCGCCAAAATCCGCGTCAATTCGGTGCATCCGGGCTTCATCGACACGCCGGGCCTGCGCATGGGCGAGGCGGTGATGAACGCGCGTTCCGAAGGCGCGTTTCAGCGCTTTATCGATGATGCGGTGTCGCGGCACCCGATCGGGCGGCTGGGGCGGGATGAAGACATCGCCAATGCCGTGAGCTTTCTGGCGTCCGACGACGCGGCCTTTGTGACTGGCACGGAAGTGGTGGTCGATGGCGGCTATCTGGCGCAATGATCAATCATAATTCAGGGAAGAAATAAATGAACAGGGTAGATGGCAAAGTTGCATTGATTACGGGCGGGGCGCGCGGTCTGGGTGGCATGTCAGCGCAGGTGCTGGCCAAGGGCGGCGCAAAAGTTGTGATCACCGATTTGCGTGAGGACGAGGCGGGGGTGACGCTGGCGGCGATCAAGGCCGCAGGCGGCGACGCCAAATTCTTCAAACATGATGTGGCGCAGGAAGACCAGTGGGCGGC
>JBEBFX010000226.1:0-4204 GCA_040081735.1 Alphaproteobacteria bacterium
CGTTTCCGCGACATGCTTGTCCGCGTGCGCGACCGGGTGAAGGCGGCAAAAGCGGCCGGTAAAACCGCAGAAGAATGGGCGGCGGCAAAACCCCTTGCCGATCTTGACGCCGGTTGGGGCCAGGGATTTCTTAAAACCGATATGTTCACCCTGGCGGTCTTCGACGCGATTTAAAGAAACGCGCTCAGGTTCTTCGCCCCGCCGGCCCGGACTTGACCTTGCAGGAGAAATGTTGTTATATATGACAACGTAACGGATGAGAAATAGCCGGGCAGTTTCATGGGTGAAGGCAGCCCGCAAGGATTTCCAGGCGTTTCCGGAAGGGGCGCGGATCGAAATATTGCGTGCACTGACTATCGCCGCCGAAGGCCGCATGGCTGACATTTCCAAACCCCTAAATGGACTGGGCGCAGGGATTTTTGAAGTAGCCCTTGCCTGGAGAGGGGACGCCTATCGCACGGTGTACGCTGTCCTGATCGGCGATGACATCTGGGTTGTGCATGCTTTTCAGAAAAAATCGAAGACTGGCGTCAAGACACCCAAACCAGAGATCGACCTCATCAAACACCGGCTTAGACGTTTGAAGGAAATACTGAAATGACAGACGACATCGAAATCGTGAAAGGCAGCGGCAATGTATTCCATGACCTTGGGCATGAAAACGCCGACCTTGAGCAATTAAAATCCATCCTTGCTGCAAAGATCATCGGTGTGCTGGAGGATAAGGGACTTACCGTCCGCGCGGCGCATGCCACAACCGGAATCGCCGCCGCCGATTTCTCGCGCATCCGCAACGCCCAACTGGATCGCTTCACAGTTGACCGCCTGATGACAATTCTCAACCGGTTTGATCAACACGTAAAGGTTCAGGTCTATGTGCGGCCCTTTGCAAAGATGGCGCGCGCGTAATTATTACGGCTTCAATTAAAGAAACGCGCTCAGGTTCTTCGCGAGAATCGTACTCTGGGTCGTGATGATTTTGCGCCGCGCCAGTTTAAGGGCGCCATCGACCCGGCGCAGCAGATCTTCGCGCCGTCCTATCATCGTGGCGTCGTCCTGTTCGCTGCGGCTGCGCTGATTAACAAATGCCGAATAGACGCGATATTCGTCCGGATTGCCGGTCAGCTCCACCTCGATATTCGTAATGACGTGACAGTGCCGTGTAGGGGGGTCTTCGGGCCAGGCGACGCCGGTGTTAAACCGTTTGACGCGCAGGCGCAGACTTTTCATATCCTCGTCGAACAGGGCAAAGTTGTTCTCGCCATAGGCCGGGTTTTTGTCGCGGCGATACCGGTTCTGAATGGCGGGCATCCAGTAATGAATGTCCTGCGTCAGCATTTCCAGCCACGCGTCAAACTGCTCCGCGTCCAGCAGGCGCGCCTCGCGGTATAAAAACTGCTCGGCCTCGTGAATTACCTCAATGCCCGGCGCGCCCATGCGAATTATTCCGCCGCCTTTTGCGCATCGCGGTCAGGCACATCGGCCCAGCTTTTCGCGTCCATCAGATCGGCCCAGCGCTGATACATGGCCAGCTGGTTGTTATCGCCCATCTGGCCCTGACGCACCTGGCCGGGATAATTGGCCGGCCCGTTGGCGGCCTGCCGGTTCATGCCATAAAACAGTTTCTGGCGGCGGGTCACCACACCCCTGTTGGCGCGGGTGGCGTTTTCCCAGTTTTCACCGTCATCCATTTCCAGCATGCCGCTGGGGGAAAACGAGCGCATGGCGAAGCGGCGGACATCCTGCTTCACCTGCTCCGGCGCGTTTTTGTTGACCAGGGCCCATGCCCAGATTTCAGTTTTATCCGGCCCTTTGGGCTGCCACACGCGAAACGCATTGACGCCCGGCAAAAACGAAAAATTCGGAAACATGGTGACCGAGGAAACCGAACCGATCATCTTTGCGCGTTCCGGCCCCAGGCGGCGTTCAATTCCGGGACGTTGCTGTGTCACGTACTGCGCGACCGCCTGACTTCCCACGCCCGTCAGATCGCCGCCGTCATAACCGGATTCCCAGCCATGACCCTGCGCCGTCATCTGGAACGAGGCGTTCTGATCGCTGGCGAACGGTTTGCCGCCAAAGGCGATGGAGCCCGCCATATGGGTCCAGCCCACATGATAGGCGTCGCCGTGAAAGTTTTCCGCCGGGAATTTCCAGTTGCAGTTCATGACGTTGCGCACGCCGCCGGGAACGAATTCGGTGCCGCCTTCATCGGTGTCCAGCACCATGTCCAGATACCAGGCCAAGGAACCCAGATAATCGCGAAGACATGGCGCATCTTCGGCAAAGGTTGCGAACACAAGCCCCTTCCAGGTTTCCACCCGCGCATTTACCAGGCCCAGTTTCGATTTATCAAATTTCGGATCTGCCCTGTAGACATATTCCTCGTGCATGCCAAGCAGGCCGCCGTCATTGCCAAACGACCAGCCATGATAATTGCAGATGAATTGCCGCGTATTGCCGGCGTCTGCAAAACACACCCGGTTGCCGCGATGCGGACAGCTGTTGAGAAACACGCCGATGCCGCCATCCTTGCGCCGCGATACGATGACCGCATCCTCGCCCATATAGGTGGTGAGAAAATCCCCCGGCGCGGCAATCTGCGATTCATGCGCGACGAACAGCCAGCAGCGCGCAAAAATCTGCTCCAGCTCCGTTTCGTAAATTTCGCGGTCATGGAAGATACGCCGGTCAACCCAGCCTTCCTGAGCATTCACATACTGACTGAAAGGCCGCAGGGTGTTTTTGTTCATAGGCGTCTTCCCTGATAGTGCCAAAGAGTTGTTAATGAGGCGGTTCTGCCATTATATTTCAATTCTGGCACAGGGAGGGAAAGATTGGAATGCGCACTTTCAAACAGCTTCACGCCCTTGCCGCCAAACGCAAGGGGGGCGCGGCAGCGCTCGAAACATTGATGCCCGATGTCAAATCCCCCGCCGCGCTTGTCAAAATCCCTGATGACCGCTGGTTATCCGCCATGTCCAAACGGATTTTTCAGGCAGGCTTTAACTGGACTGTGGTCGAGAATAAATGGCCCGGCCACGAGGAAGCCTTTTCCGGTTTTAACCCGCACCGCTGCGCCTTTCTCTCGGATGAAGATATCGAAACCCTGGCCAAAGACACGCGCATCATCCGCAACATCGCAAAGATTGCCGCCGTGCGGGATAATGCGGCTTTTCTGAACGGCCTGACGAAGGAACATGGCAGCGCCGCAAAATTTTTCGCCCAATGGCCGGATAGTGATCTGGTTGGGCTGTTACAACTGATGGGCAAACAGGCCAGCCGCCTGTCGGGCAGCACCGCCCAGATGGTGTTGCGCGATATGGGCAAGGATACTTTTATTCTCACACAGGACGTCTGCGCCGCCCTGATCCGCGAAGGGGTGGTGACGAAAAAGCCTTCCTCCCAGCGCGATATGATTGCCGTTCAGGCGGCGTTTAACAAATGGCGCGGCGAATCGGACCGCCCATTCGCCCATATCAGCCGTATTCTTGCGTTTTCGGTTGAAAATACATCACAGTGAGAAAGCAGAATCTGTATCTGCACAAGCGGGGTTGAGCATGACACTTTCGGTAATTGGCGCGGGCTTTGGCCGCACGGGTACGATGTCACTGAAAGGCGCGCTGGAACAATTGGGCTTTGGTCCCTGTTATCACATGATTGAAGTGGTCAAAAATCCGTCTTTCGCCGCCCACTGGCAAGCCATCGGCGAAGGCAAACCCGTTGACTGGGAAAGCGTGTTCATGGGCTACAGTTCAACCGTGGACTGGCCAAGCTGCGCCTATTACGCCGAACTTGCGGTGCGTTATCCGCTCGCAAAGGTGATCCTGAGCGTGCGCGATGCCAACGCATGGTTTGACAGCGCCACCAGCACCATCTTCAAACTGATGCCGCGCCAGATGAAGCCCGGCCGTTATCATATTGGCCATGATCTCATTCTCCAGAAAACCTTCGGCGGCAATCTGGATGACCGCACGCACGCCATCGCGGTTTATGAACGCCATAATGCGGAAGTCATGCGCACGATCCCGGCGGACCGTCTGCTGGTCTATGATCTGGCCGAGGGCTGGGGGCCGCTCTGTAAATTCCTTGGCGTCCCCGTACCTTCGGCCCCGATGCCGAAGGTCAACACCACCGATGATTTCTTGCAGCGGTTCGGCGACGCCGGGCGGCGCTAAACCCGGCTTGCGGCCATAATGAACAC
>JBEBFX010000227.1:0-4165 GCA_040081735.1 Alphaproteobacteria bacterium
TCTCCAGCGTTTATGGCGCCTCTGAGATCCTTCGCTCTCGCCGCGCAAGCGCTGGCGCAGCGGGCCGCTCAGGATGACAAAAAGAAGGGTTTTTCAGCACCGCGCTAGGAAACATTCCCCTTGTTTGGCGTGACCAGATATTTCTCGCCGGTGGCGCGCTTGGTGTAGACGGCAATGGCGTCGGGCTGAAGCATTTCGGCCAATGACACCTCGCGCGTATAATGGCTGGCAAAGGTGGATTTAAGTCCTGCCACCACGCGGCTGCGCAGTTTCTGGGTTTCCTCTGGTCCGATCTTTTGCAGGAAAGGCGTCAACAGCCAGCCGCCAAGCCCCCAGGCCATGCCGAAGCTCCGGCTGAGGGTCGTCGGTCCGGCGTCAAGGGCGCCATAGATATAGACCTGCTTGTAGGTGGTGGACCCGTAGCGGTTAAATTCCTTCGACGCTTTGTTTGCCGCCACCTCCATGCTGGACAGAAGCTGCCCCGCCAGTTTTCCGCCGCCAATCGCGTCAAACGCGATGGTCGCCCCCGTCTCAACCAGCGCGGCGGTCAGATCATCCAGGAAGCCTGGCGCGCTCGTGTCGCAGATATGCTTCGCGCCTACAGTTCGCAGGATATCGGCCTGGGCCGTGCTTCGCACGATATTAACCAGTGAGACCCCGTCTTCGAGACAAATCTTCACCAGCATTTGTCCAAGGTTCGACGCCGCAGCCGTGTGGACAAGCGCGCTATGCCCCTCGCCCCGCATGGTTTCAACCATGCCAAGCGCCGTCAGGGGATTGACGAACCATGACGCCCCTTGCGCCGCCGTCGTGCCGTCTGGCAGAACCATACAGTCCGCCGCCCGGCGGGCGCGATATTGCGCGTACATGGCGCCGCCAACCAGCGACACGGTCTTGCCCAGCATGGCCTGGGCCTGGGGCGAGGACCCGGCCCTGACGACAAGGCCTGCGCCCTCGTTGCCAACCTGCATCGCCACATCGGCGCGCGCCGCCACCGAACGCATCAGTCCTGACGGGATATCCGCCGTCACTACGGGATTTTCGGCTGTACCCGAAAAACGCGCAGTGCTCAAATCGGCTGGACCGAACAGCATGCCGAGGTCTGACGGATTGATCGGGCTGGCATCTACCCGCACGATGATCTGCCCAGGTTCAGGTTCGGGAACGGGAACGCGCGCCAGTGAAATTTCAAGTTCGCCGCTGCGCTTCACAAGAGATTGCAGTTGAAGCCCTGTCGTCATGGTTTCTGAAGTCATTTCGCCTCTCCCTGATGGTGTCCCGTAAGAGGCAAACATTAGCACATCCGGCAGGTTCACCAAATTGGTGAAATAGCTGATTAGATGGCCGGACCTCCGGGAGAGCAGGCACGGGTCCCGGGTGCTGCGCCATCGTCCCGGAATTCGTAGTTATACCGCTTGTGGTTCAGCCAGATATTCCTCATCGGTCACTTTTTCCAGCCAGTCGACCGCCCTCCCGTCCAGCATTTCGGAAATGGCGATATGCGTCATGGCTGTGGTGGTGGTGGCGCCATGCCAATGCTTCTCCCCGCAGGCGCACTGAATGACGTCGCCTTGCCGGATTTCCCTTTTCGGGCTGCCCCAGCACTGAATCCAGCCAGCGCCCGCCGTGACAAACAGGGTTTGGCCAAGCGGATGCGTATGCCAGGCGGTGCGGGCGCCGGGCTCGAAGGTTACAATCGCGCCGCTGACGCGCGCGGGCGCGCTGCCCTGAAACCGGGAGTCGACACGTACATTGCCAGTGAAATTTTCAGCCGGACCTTTGGCGGAAGACTGCGAGCCGATTTTTCTTATTTCCATTTTTATTTCCCCGTTGGATGTCAGTGGACCTGCAATGAAAGTGTGTGACATGGAGGTGGCGGGCGCCAGAAATATTTGTGAGCTTACCGGGTGAGAATGGGCCGATTGCTGTCACTGGCTAGTCAGCCGACACAGGCAGGCGGGCTGAATACGAGTGCCACTAATTCGATGATGCGCATCTGCATTGAGGGAGTGTGGAATAAACGAATGGTTTTTAATTAATTTTAGTCGAGGAAAATTCAGAAATACCTGCAATTAGATTTTTCATTTCGACGGATATCTCACTAACTATCATAGAATCTATAATAGCGGTAGGTGTTACGCTAACGCCGTATTTATCCTGCAAATATTGATTAATGAAAGTCAACGCTTCCTTACCAGGGAGAATTTCAAAGCGAGTCCTCGGGTTACTCCAACAGCGTTCAAATTCATTTAAAGTATCTTCGTTTATTACAGCCTCATGCGTAGTCGGCGAACGCGTTCGTTCAAATCGTCTGCGGTCAGCTAAATATTGGGCAACTATGTAACTTTTTTTTGTGGCTGCGAAATTTTCGAGCAGGGTGAATACATTGGTAGAATAATCCATCTTAATCCCAACGCGTCTTGCTTTATCCATGACTCTTTGTGCCGATGCTCTATCGATTGCAGACGGTACAAGAAGAAAATTCTCAATCTCCTTACATTTATGTATAGTTATAAAATTGCAAAATGATTTGCACACATCGCTTATCGATTCACATTCACCATCGCAGCGATAGTCTTTATCCAACACAGCTGCCGCTAAAATTCTTCTGCCAAGTGTGGTTTCCATACCGGCTTTTAAACTCCGAATTCTTTCCGGGTTGAATCCTTCAACAGGCACCACAGCAAATTCACTTCGAGTTCCGACATTGGAGTAACCAAGTTTGCTGGCAAATTTTGCAAGTATTTGGAAATCCTTGCCTTCAACAAATAATACCCTTCGTGTTTTTGCTAGCTGCGTTAATACAGGATTTAGGTTTGAACCCAATATTGTAAAAACCTCAGATAACTGAGAGGGATTTTGGATTCGACGAGCAGAACTTCTGTTCTTGTTAATGAGGACAATGTCATCTGTTTCTGCTTCTGTGATGATCTCTGTGGAATGGGTTGCAATAAGAATGTCCGGCCCCATATTTCGCAGAAGTCCTAGCAATTGTCGTTGAAGGTCAGAGTGTAGGTAGATATCAGGTTCGTCGATCAAAAATATTGACACATTGCTCGTTTGAATGATGTGCGTGAGCATTTGACACCAGACTTGGAAACCAAAGCCAACCCAGAAAATCTCCCGAGGTATTCGATCCTCAGGACAAAACATGTGAAGCCTAGCCTTAGAGTGGGTCATGTCAACCGTTGGCGGTTCAATATCCATGCTAGGCCAAGTTTGAACTACGGCTGCCCGAAATGTTTCAAATTTTTCTGGATAATGATACCAAATGTTTCTGAAATTGCGTGCGGCCTTATAGTTAAATAGTGCGAGCCTTGCAGATTCCTTCTCGTACAGCCCTTCATGATGATCAACGGGACCTAGGATAGGTACAAAGCCAATCGGGCAATTAAAATTGGAACGAAAAGCACTTGGTGACATTATAGGTTTACCCGAGGTTTGCGCGAATAGGCGACACACCCCTTGTTCCGGAAAGTAAAGTACCAGTTGGTTCTTATTTGATAGTTGGAAGGTCACAGAGGCTGGCTCGGAATCGTCGTAATTATAATAAATATTTTCCTCAGCAACAGAAGTAGTACTTAGTTCGATTGGGTATCCGTAAGCAGCCCCCTGTGGACCGACGACTATTTCAGGCTTACGGTAATTAGCTTTCCTAAGAGCAGCTGCTAGTATACGGAAGGCCATAAGAATTGTAGATTTTCCTGCGTTATTAGGACCCACCAAAATATTAAAATGCCTAATCTTGAATGTAAAATTATTGAGCGCCTTAAATCGCTTAAAGCTCACCTGAGTAAATTGATGGATGTCGGCCATTATTTTCTCGTCATTTGCTAGAAATAAGTTGTTTTTATATTTTTTTCCCTGTGCAGTGCTGCACCTATTTTTAGCTACTCAAGGTGACAGTCAGCATATGATACTCGGTGCCTTCGAGTCGCTATAATTAGCATTAGACGCTCTATCGGGTGGCGGATGGGGAGAGATCCGAACTCACGGAGGCCGTGCAGCCTCGCTGCCTGCGATCCCTGATCCCCTGCTGCCAGGAAAAATTTAAAAGCAGTGAAATCAGATAGAAGCGTTTCCTTTGATTCCCGCTTTCTAATTTCTAATTTCTAAAATGATCAACGGCCTTCGTATTCTTTAATCGTCCCGTTTAATTCTGCAC
>JBEBFX010000228.1:0-4159 GCA_040081735.1 Alphaproteobacteria bacterium
GTGCAGCACAACGCAGTATTCCTGCGCGCCAAGGCGGCGTGGAAGGTCAACTGGATGCTGCGCGAGCTGGTTACCGAGCTGGGCGAACAGCCGGCAAGGCTGTCGGAGAACATGCTGGAGCAGGCGGGGAAGCATTTCGCCACCAACAATGGCCAGGCGCTGATCATCGACGAAATCGATCACGCGCTGCATGACATCAGGGTGCTGGAAAGCATCCGCGATCTGAGCGACTGGACCGAGATCACCGTGATTATCGGCGGCATGCAGGGGGTTGAGCGCAAGCTGCGCCGCCATCCGCACATCTACAGCCGCATCGCCGACGTCTGCCGGTTCGGCCCGGCCAGCCTGGCGGACACGAAGGCGATGTGTGAAGCGGTGTGCGAGGTTGCGGTGGCCGATGATCTGGCAGCCGTCATGCACGAACAGGCGGGCGGTTATTTTCGCGAAATCTGCAACGCGATGGCGCTGGTGGAGCGCACGGCGAAACGCAAAAAACTGGCGCTGATCAGCCTCGCCGACATGGATGGCCGGCGGCTGACCAATGACGGGCGCAGCACCGCGCGGGGCGCGTAACATGCGGACGCCCGGCCTACAGACAGACATTCTATGGCTTCTGGCGTCAACCGGCGTCTGCCTGAACGTGGCGGAAATCGCCGCCGCCATACCCCGGACCACCACGCGCGACGTTGTCAAGGCCGCGGGCGGCCTGGTCAGCCGGGATATGATTACGCGGCGGCGCAAGGGGTATTATGTGGCCACGGCCGGCGGCATCAAAGCCTGGCGCGCCGGCGCCGTCATCAGGCCGGGGCCCAAAGGGCCGCATACCGGCAACCGCGCCGACAGCAACAGTTTTCAGGCAAGGCTATGGCGCGCCCTGCGTATTCTGAAGAAAGGCGCGCTCGATGATTTCATAGCGCTGGCGGAACCGGGCGTCCTGAAGGACCCGCGCAGTACGGCGGATCATTATTTCCGGGCGCTGCACAGATGCGGATATCTGGGGGTGATGGCGCGGCGGCGGCCCGGCACGGCGCCCACGTCAAACGGTTCGCGCGTATTCATCCTGATCAGAAACACCGGGCCGCGATCCCCGCGCTACGCCAAGCGCGGCAAGATTGTGCGCGATCTGAACACCGGCGAAACCTTCGACATCGCGCTTGCCGAGGGGATGCCGCAATGACGGGCGCCGCCGTGCAGATCGCCCAGGAAAGCTGGGGCGCGGGCCTGCCCGCCTGGGTTCTGGCGCTGGCCCAGGCCATCGACGCCGAAGGCGGGGCCATGCCGCGCGCGCAAAAACTGACGGCGGAACGCATCGGTTATTCGAACGCCGTGGTGCATGAAGTGCTGCGCAACCGGTACCGGGGCGATCACGCAAAAGTGGCGGCGCGGGTGGCGCAATGCCTGGCCACCGACAGCGCCGATTGCCCGGTGCTGGGACGGATTTCCCATGCCGAGTGCCATGCGCATCAGGCGCGCAAAAGCCCTGGATCAACACCCCTTAAAGTCAGGCTGTACCGGGCCTGCCGGGTGGGATGTCCGCATTCATTTATCGAGACGAAAAAGGATGGACGCGATGCTTAGCAGACGCATGACCCGCCTGGCCGGGCGCCTTATGAGATGGCTGGGAGACGGCAAGGAATTTGAAGGGCAGGACCTGCTGCAGGCGGCCTGGGAATGGCGGGAATTCGCCACCGACATGCGGCTGATGGAACTGGCCGCCTGCACCCGCGACGAGCTGTTCGAGCCGCCGTTATTTCCCGGCGGCAAGGGGCGCCCCCGAACCGACACGATCAGCGCGGAGCTGGCCCGGCTGGCGGAGACGCTGCATTTCCAGTGGGAGACGAGCGGAAAAATCCCGGCTCGCGGCATGATGAAACTGACCGGCGATTTGTTGTGGGAGGCGGACCGGGTTATCGATTTCGAAACGCGGCGCTGCCCGTTCCCGGAAGTAACGCCGGACATCCCCCCGGCGTTGCCGGCCAATGTGGTCAAGCTGAAACCCGGCAAGCCCGGCGCCAAGCGGGGCGGTAAATAATGGTCATGAATTTTCACCGGCTGGGGCTGGGCCGCGCCATTCAGGCGCCGCGCGGATTGCCGCGCCATAGCCCGTTCAAACAGCTTTTAAGAAGGCTTAAAGCCGCCTTCGCGCGGATGCTGAAAGGGGAAATCGTATGAGCGGCATTGAAGAAGTCGACCGTTTGACACAGGCCTACGCCACGTCGCGCCTGGAGCTTTCGGAAAAAATGGACGTGGTGAAACAGGAGCTGCTGGCGGTGAAGCGGCGCTATCTGCGGTCCCTGCGCGGGCTGGCGGACAAGGCGCTGGCGGCGCGGTCCGATCTGGCGTCCGCCATCGACGGGGGCCGCGCGCTGTTTGACAAGCCGCGCACACGGGTGCTGCACGGGGTCAAGGTTGGCCTGCAAAAAGGCAAGGGCAGTATCGAAATCGATGATCCGGCCAACACCATAAAATTAATCCGCAAACACATGAATTCTGACACCGCCGATCTGCTGATCAAGGTGAGCGAGAGCCTGAACCGGGCGGCGCTGAACGAGCTGGAGGCCGCCGATCTGAAACGCATCGGCGTGCGGATCGCTGGCGGCGGCGATGAGCTGGTGATCCGGCCCGTTGACGGCGAAATCGAGAAACTGGTCGACGCGCTGCTGGAAGGCGCGGATGAAAAACTGCAAGGGGAAAAAGCATGAGTGAATTTGCGGGACATAATCAGACTGTCGCTGGAGAGCCGCTGCGGGAAATCATCAAACGCCTGGGCCGCATTGACGACGAGATTGCAGAGCTTGCCGAGGAAAAATCCCAGGTCAGGCAGATGGCCAAAAGGGCCGGATTTGACGTGAGAATAATCAATATCGTGATGCAGCGCAGCCGTCAGGATCGCGAAACCGTGGCGGAGACGGACCAGCTCGTCGAGATGTATGAGCGCGCGCTGAAAGCGGTTGAGGGGGGCGCATGAGCAACAGTATTAAAAAACTGGCGCTGGAAATCCGGCAGATCGAGGTGGAAATGGAGGAGGCCACCGCCTCCTTTCACAATCGAAAAAAGGCAGTTTACCGTAGGGCAGGAAAGGACAAGGCGCTGGTCAAACTGGAAGCGCATATGCTGCGCATGGAGGCCGCCGGCAAGCCCGGCGCGCGGGAGGCGCTGAAGCGGACAATCAGCGATTATCTGGCCGTCCTCCCGCAACCGGAAAACAGCTTGCCAGATGGCATAAAAAATGCAACGCGCGCGCAGGCGTCGCCTTCCGCAGGTACGGAGGCCGCCGATGCCTGAAACCCTCGCCCCTGAAAAACTGGCCTGGGCGGAAAAGCTGCTGGGGCTGGTGATCGATCACCCGGAGCATTTTTCGGAATTTCAGGTGGATTTCGCCATGAGCATGGCGGACCGGGCCGGGCGGTTCCGGGAACGGATGTATCTCTCAAGCAAACAGCAGGACGTGCTGGACGGCATCGAACGGCGCGCCGAAAGCGAGGGTCTGTCATGAGCCAGGTCAATGAAAAACGGCATCGCCTCGATCAATCGCCGGCATGGCGGGGATGCGCCGCGCCGCCGCGCAAGCGCGAACAGCAGGCGGAAATGTTCACGCCCGCCGAGGCCGGGCTGCACCGCGCGCCCAAAAGAATAACCTGTGGACGGCTCAGCCTGGCGCAGATCGTCACGGCGGTGAGCCAGGTAATGCTGATCGCGGAGCGTGAAATACGCGGCCCCCGGCGCGACCGGCCCATTGCGGCGGCGCGGCACATGGCGGTGTATCTGGCGCGCAGCCTGACGGACCAGAGCTATCCGATGATCGGCCATGGCCTGGGCGGGCGCTATCACACCACCGTGATGTCGAGCATGCAGCGCATGACGGCGCGCATTGAGAACGATGCGCAAATCAGCCGCCTGGCGCAGCGCTGCATGCGCCACGCCCTCAGCCTTGCAGCCCAGGAGAATTATCATGAATGAAGTTAATGTCCCGCAGGCGCATGGCCTGACGCGCACGCAATATTTCACTCTATGTATAATTCAGGAGCTGATTGCGGCCAACGGCATTGCCCCGAGCCTGGACGAGATTGCGCGCGAACTGGGAATCGTACTCGAGCAGTTGCAGCAGGGGCAGCGGCGGAACGATCACCAGCATCGAGTCGGCGAGGGCGACCACGCG
>JBEBFX010000229.1:0-4156 GCA_040081735.1 Alphaproteobacteria bacterium
TCTGCCTGACCGGCGGCGCGCTGGGGCCGCTTGGATGTCTGCTGCGCCAGGGGCGGCGCGATGCGTCAACGGCGCTGTTGCAAAAACTGGCGGAGATATTTCCGCAGCGCCTTTATGTCGAACTGCAACGTCATGGCATGATGGAAGAAGCAGCGGCGGAGGAAGATTTCATCCGCTTCGCCTATGCTCAGGCGCTGCCGCTGGTGGCCACCAACCAGGTTTATTTTCCGCAACGGGATATGTATGAGGCCCATGACGCGCTGATCTGTATTTCTGCGGGCGCCTATGTTTCCCAGGATGACCGGCGCAAACTGACGCCCGAACATTATATGAAAAGCCCGGCCGAAATGACGGTGCTGTTTGCGGATTTGCCCGAAGCCATAGAGAACACCCTCGAAATTGCCCGGCGCTGTTCCTGGCGTCCGCACACCCGCGCGCCAATTCTGCCCCGATTTGGCGCGCCCGAGGAAGAAGCCGCCGAATTGCGCCGTCAGGCCGCACTGGGGCTGGACAACCGCCTGTCAGATGAAGGCCGCTATGCGGATGAGACGGTTTATCGCGATCGGCTGGCGTTCGAACTTGATGTGATCATCAAGATGGGCTTTGCCGGTTATTTTCTGATCGTTGCCGATTTTATCAAATGGGCCAAGGGGCAGGGCATTCCTGTTGGGCCGGGGCGTGGTTCGGGCGCCGGGTCCTGTGTCGCCTGGTCGCTGACCATCACGGATCTTGATCCGCTGCGGTTTGGTCTGCTGTTTGAACGCTTTTTGAATCCTGAACGGGTTTCCATGCCGGACTTTGACATCGACTTCTGTCAGGAACGCCGGGATGAGGTCATCCGTTACGTGCGCCAGAAATACGGCGATGACCGGGTGGCGCAGATCATCGCGATCGGAAAATTGCAGGCCCGCGCCGCCTTGCGTGACGTTGGCCGGGTGCTGCAAATGCCCTATGGGCAGGTGGATCGTCTGTGCAAGATGGTGCCCAACAATCCCGCCAGCCCGGTCACACTGGCCGAGGCCATCAAGGCGGAACCGCGCCTGAAAGAAGAACAGGAAAGCGATCCCATGGTGGCGCGGTTGCTTGACACCGCCATGCGCATCGAAGGATTGTACCGTCATGCCTCGGTCCATGCCGCCGGGGTGGTGATCGGCGACCGCCCCTTGCAGGAACTGGTGCCCCTTTATCGCGAACCGCGGGGCGAAATGCCCGTGACGCAATTCAATATGAAATGGGTGGAACCGGCGGGACTGGTGAAGTTCGATTTTCTGGGGCTTAAGACCCTGACGGTCATCGCCAAATGCGTTGAACTGCTGGCGCGCAGGGGTGTTTCACTGGATATTCACAAGATTCCGCTGGATGACATCCCCAGTTTTGAGATGCTGCGCGAGGCGGAAACCGTCGGGCTGTTTCAGCTGGAAGGCAGCGGCATGCGCGACTCTATCCGCAGCCTGCGCCCGGACCGTTTCGAAGACATCATCGCCATGGTGGCGCTGTACCGGCCCGGCCCGATGGACGATATTCCCAAATATATCGCCTGCAAAAACGGCCACGAAGAAGTTGAATATCCGCATCCGCTGCTGGCGCCGATCCTGTCGGAGACCTATGGGGTCATTGTCTATCAGGAACAGGTGATGCAGATCGCCCAGGTCCTGTCCGGTTACAGCCTGGGTGAAGCCGATCTGCTGCGCCGCGCCATGGGTAAAAAAATCCAGTCGGAAATGGACGCCCAGCGCGCCCGGTTTATCAATGGCGCCATCGAACGCGGGGTGGACGCGGCGGTCGCCAAAAACATATTTGAGCTGGTGAACAAGTTTGCGGGCTATGGCTTTAACAAATGCCATTCCGCCCCCTACGCGATGATCGCCTATCAGACCGCCTATCTGAAGGCCAATTATCCGGTCGAGTTTCTGGCCGCCTCCATGATGCTGGACCAGGGCAATACCGATAAGCTGAATATATTCCGGCAGGAGGCGCTGCGGCTTGGCATTGCCGTGAATGCGCCGGACATCAACAAATCCGGGGCGGATTTCAGCACTGCCGATGGCGCGATTTATTACGCGCTGGGGGCCGTGCGCAATGTAGGCGCGCAGGCGATGCGCAGTATTGTGGCCGAACGCGAAGCCAATGGCCCGTTCAGCGACATGGAGGATTTCATCCACCGGGTTGATCCGCGCCTGCTGAACAAGCGCAGTTTTGAATTTCTGGTGCGTGCGGGGGCGTTTGACGTATTGAACCCCAATCGGGCGCAGTTGCTGGCGGGTGCGGATATGGTGCTGGCGTTATGCAACGCGGCGGCGGCGGCGCGCAGCAGCAGCCAGACCGATTTGTTCGACACAGGCGGGGTTCAGGAACGCCGTCACCTGAAACTTCCCAACGTGGATGGCTGGCCGCCCATTGATAAGTTGAAGGCAGAGTTTGAAGCACTGGGCTTTTATCTGTCTTCGCACCCGCTGGATGATTACAGCGCTATTCTAGGCCGCGCCAATGTCATTTCCTACGCAGACTTCTTTGAACGGCTGGATGACACCGAACGCGCCGCCAAACTGGCGGGCACCATCGTCGCCAAACGTGAGCAACGATCAAGCCGCGGCAGTCCGTTTGTCTTTCTGACCCTGAGCGATCAATCCGGCGAATACGAAGTCACGTTATTCAGCGAACTGCTCAGCGCGTACCGGGAATTGCTGGAACCCGGCAATCTGGTGGTCATGAACGTCACCGGCCGGCTGGACCGCGATCGCCCGCGCCTGACGGCGCAATCCGTGCAGGCTGCCGATAAACTGGCAGACTCATCTATCCGGGGGTTGCGGGTGTTTATGCGTGATTCCAAACCGCTTGCCAGTCTTCAGGACCGGCTTAAGACGGCGGGGCAGGGCAAAGGCTATGTGCATCTTGTGCTTCTGGGCGGGGGACGCCGCCAGGAAGTTGAAATGCGCATTCCCGGCAGCTATGCAGTGGGCCCCAGGGCGCGCGGCGCCCTTGCCGCCATATCCGGGGTGATTGACGTTCAGGAGTGCTGAAACAGCATATATTCCTTGCTATCCTGTGGCTTTGCCCCTATAAGCCGCGCTTCAAACCTCACGCGGGTTACGGCGTCCGGTACCCTTGTTTTCTCATGGGAAGCAAGGGAACAGCCCCTGATTGGCATTCCGATGCGTCGAACCGGTGTCCTGTAATGGGACCAACTCCCGCGGCGGCATAACCGGTAAAAGGGAAAACGAATGGCATTGCCAGACTTTAGCATGCGTCAGCTTCTTGAAGCGGGCGTACATTTCGGCCACCAGACCCATCGCTGGAACCCGAAGATGGCTCCGTTTCTGTTCGGAAGCCGCAACAAGATTCATGTGATTGATCTCACCCAGACGGTTCCACTGCTGTACCGTGCACTGGAAACCGTGCGGGACGTGGTTGCGGGCGGCGGACGGGTTCTGTTTGTCGGGACCAAGCGCCAGGCGGCAAAACCGTTGGCGGACGCGGCCAAACGCTGTGCGCAATATTACATCAACGAGCGCTGGCTGGGCGGCACCCTGACCAACTGGAAGACAATTTCCAATTCGATCAAGAAGCTGAAGTCACTCGACGAGCAATTGTCGGCCGGCACGATGGGCCTGACCAAAAAGGAATTGCTGCAGCTGACGCGCAGCCGCGACAAGCTGGAAGCATCCCTGGGCGGCATCAAAGACATGGGCGGCATTCCCGACCTGATCTTCATTATTGATACGAACAAGGAAGCGCTGGCAGTTCTGGAAGCCGCCAAACTGGGCATCCCCGTGATTGCGGTGCTCGACAGCAACAGCAACCCTGACGGAATTTCCTGCCCCATTCCGGGCAACGACGACGCCGCACGGGCGATTGATCTATATTGCGATCTGGTGGCGCGCGCCTGCCTCGATGGTCTGTCGCAGGGCAGCGCGGGTATGGAAGGCGATATGATCGAGCCGCCGTCCGAGACGTTTGACGGACCAAAAGTGCTTGAAGATGTCAGTGCCGAATAGGCAGCGCATCGGCTAAATTTGAGGAACTGCAATGGCTGAGATCACAACTGCGCTGATTAAAGATCTGCGTGAAACCACAGGCGCCGGCATGATGGACTGCAAGAAGGCGTTGCTGGAAACCTCCGGTGATATGGAAGCCGCCATCGACTGGCTGCGCGCCA
>JBEBFX010000069.1:0-15034 GCA_040081735.1 Alphaproteobacteria bacterium
ACTCAGGCAGGGGCTGGCAAACCGCCGGTCATGCGGGCGCGGCCGCTTTCGCCGCATCTTCAGATTTATGGCTGGAAAATCACCATGGCCGCGTCGATCACCCACCGTATTACGGGTGTGGGGCTTGGCGTTGGCAGCCTGTTGCTGACCTGCTGGCTGCTGGCGCTTGCGGATGGGCCGGAATCCTATGCCGCCATTCAGGATTTTCTGGGAAGCTGGTTCGGCAGGTTGCTGCTGCTCGGATTCACCCTGTCGCTGATGTATCATCTGTGCAATGGCCTCCGTCATCTGTTCTGGGACCTGGGATATGGATTTGAGATCAGCACCGCCAACCGCACCGCATGGGCCTCGTTTGCAGGTTCGGTGCTGTTAACCTTTATCGCCTGGGGAATAGCCTATATGTGCAGGGGGGCTGTCTGATGTCCGACTTCAAAACACCGATGGGCCGCGTGCGGGGCAAGGGTTCCGCCAGAAACGGCACCGATACGTTCTGGCATCAGCGGCTTACCGCCATCGCGCTGATCCCGCTGGCGACGATTTTTGTGGGCCTTCTGATCGCTCTTGCCGGGGATGATTACGCCAGCGCGGCCGCCATGATGAAATCGCCTGTGGTTGGCGTTGTGGTGCTGATGTTTCTTCTGACCGGCTTTTATCACATGAGCATCGGGCTGGCCCATGTTGTGGAAGATTACGTGCATTGGGAAGCGGGTAAAATGGGCCTGATCATTCTGATCAAACTCGGCTGTCTTGGACTTGGGCTTGCCTGCGTCCTGTCCGTTATTAAATTAAGCTTTGGGAGCGCGGCGTAACATGACTGCCTATCCAATTACTGACCATAGCTATGACGTTGTCGTTGTCGGCGCCGGGGGTTCCGGGCTGCGGGCGACGCTTGGCTGCGCCCAGGCCGGCCTGAGGACCGTCAACATCACCAAGGTATTTCCTACGCGCAGCCACACGGTGGCCGCCCAGGGCGGTATCTCGGCGGCGCTCGGCAATATGATCGAGGACGACTGGCGCTGGCACATGTATGACACCGTAAAAGGCGCAGACTGGCTGGGCGATCAGGACGCGATCGAATTTCTGTGCCGCGAAGCGCCTGCCGCGGTTTTCGAGCTGGAGCATTTCGGCGTGCCGTTCTCGCGCACCGAAGAAGGCAAGATTTATCAGCGCGCCTTTGGCGGCATGACCACCCAGTATGGCGAAGGGCCGCCTGCGCTGCGCACCTGCGCCGCCGCCGATCGTACCGGCCACGCCATGCTGCACACCCTGTATGGCCAGAGCATCCGCAACAACGCCGAATTCATGATCGAATATTTCGTCATCGACCTGATCATGGAAGAAGGCGAATGCCGCGGCGTCATCGCCATCAACATGGATAACGGCACGATCCACCGCATCCGCGCCAAGATTACCATCATGGCGACGGGCGGATACGGCCGCACCTATTTCTCGGCCACCTCGGCGCATACCTGCACCGGCGATGGCAATGGCATGGCCCTGCGCGCAGGACTACCCCTGCAGGATATGGAGTTTGTGCAGTTCCACCCGACCGGCATTTACGGCGCGGGCTGTCTGATCACGGAAGGCGCGCGCGGCGAAGGCGGTTATCTGACCAATTCCAATGGCGAACGGTTCATGGAACGCTATGCGCCCTCCGCCAAGGATCTGGCGTCCCGCGATGTGGTCAGCCGTTCGATGACCGTCGAAATCCGCGAATGCCGCGGCGTCGGCCCGAAAAAGGACCATATCTATCTGCACCTGGATCATCTTGATCCCGCCATCCTGCACGAACGCCTGCCCGGCATTTCTGAATCCGCGCGCATATTCTCCGGCGTTGACGTAACCAAGGAACCGATCCCCGTGCTGCCCACCGTGCATTATAATATGGGCGGACTTCAGACCAATTTTTATGGCGAGGTCGTCACCCTGCGCGGCGGCAATCCGGACTCGGTTGTCCCCGGTCTGATGGCCGTGGGCGAGGCCGCCTGCGTCTCGGTGCATGGCGCCAACCGGCTGGGTTCCAATTCCCTGATCGATCTGGTGGTGTTCGGACGCGCCGCAGCGCAACGCGCCGCCCAGGTTATCAACAAGGACGAGAAGCAGCGCGAACTGCCCAGGGACGCCGCCGATATTTCACTTGCGCGGCTCGATAAGGCGCGTTTCGCCAAGGGCAACACGTCCACCGCCGAACTGCGCCTGCGCATGCAGCTCATCATGCAGAACAATTGCGCGGTGTTCCGTACCGGCGAAATCCTTGAGGAAGGCTGCAAACTGATCCGCGAAGTCTATGACGCCCGCACCGATATCAAAACCTCGGACCGTTCCCTGATCTGGAATTCCGATCTGATTGAAACGCTGGAGTTTGATAATCTGATCCGTCAATCCATGGTGGCCGTGTACTCGGCGGAAAACCGCAAGGAAAGCCGTGGCGCCCACGCGCGGGAAGATTATCCGGACCGGGACGATGTGAACTGGATGAAACATTCGCTGGCCTGGCTCGATGAAAGCGGCAAGGTGCGCATTGATTACCGTCCGGTGCATGCCTACACCCTGTCGAACGACATTCAGTATATCGCGCCGAAGAAGCGCGTTTATTAAGGACACAGTGTAATGGTCGAGTTCGCGCTGCCGAAAAACTCCAAGGTCGAAAAGGGCAATACCTTCAAGGCCCCCGCCGGCACAAAAAATATCCGCAAGTTCCACATTTACCGCTGGAGCCCGGATGACGATAAAAACCCCCGCCTCGACACCTATGAGGTCGATACGGACAGCTGCGGCCCGATGGTGCTGGACGCGCTGATCAAGATCAAAAATGAGATCGATCCAACGCTGACCTTCCGCCGCTCGTGCCGCGAAGGCGTATGCGGCTCCTGCGCCATGAATATTGACGGCGGTAATACGCTGGCGTGCACCAAGGGCATGTACGAAATCAGCGGCGACGTAAAAGTCTATCCGCTGCCGCATCTGGAAGTGGTCAAGGACCTGGTGCCGGACCTGAATAATTTCTATGCCCAGTACGCCTCGATCAAACCCTACCTGCAAACGGTTTCGCCAGAACCCCAGATGGAATGGCGGCAAAGCTATGAGGACCGCCAGAAACTGGACGGTTTGTATGAGTGCATTCTATGCGCCTGCTGCTCAAGCAGCTGTCCCAGCTACTGGTGGAACGGGGACCGCTATCTTGGCCCGGCCGCCCTGCTGCAGGCCTACCGCTGGCTGATCGACAGCCGCGACGAGGCCACCGGTGATCGTCTCGATGACCTGGAAGATCCGTTCCGCCTGTACCGCTGCATCACTATCCTGAATTGCGCGCAAGCCTGCCCCAAGGGCCTCAACCCCGCCAAGGCCATCGCCGAAATCAAGAAGATGATGGTGGAAAGACGGGTTTAGCCTGGCGCTTCAGGATTGAACTGAATTCCGGCGCCGGGGTAACTTTCTCCCCGGCGTTGCCGTTTTGACCGCTCCTCCCTCACCCGAGATCAGGTTTCAGCATCACCTTGCATTGCGACGATGGTGTGCGCAGCGCCTCGAACGCCGCCGGGAAATCTGCAAATCCTACCGTATCGGTGACCATCGCCAGCGCATCGATGCGGTCCGCCGCCATCCATCCGGCGATAAGATCGAAATCCTGCCTGCGGTACGCCAGCACGAATTGCAGGGTGATTTCCTTCATGATGCCCATCAGCGGCAGAATGGTGTCCGGCTTGCTGCACACCCCCGCAACGACGATCTTGCCGCCGCGCGGCGCCATTTTCATGCAATCCGAAATCATCCCCGGCACACCGACGCATTCGAAAATGACGTCTGGCGTCGTGCCGGTCTTTTGGCGGAATTGCGCCATCACGTCATCGTTCGCGTTCACGACGTCGGTCGCGCCAAAGCGCGCCGCCATGGCTGCGCGGCCTTCGCTGCGTTCACTGACGATAATATGGCGCGCGCCGACAAAGCGCGAAAACAGCGTTACCGCCAGACCGACCGGCCCCGCCCCGATGATCAGCACATTGCCGCCGGGACGCAGATCAGACTTCTCGACCGCATGATAGCCAACCGCCAGCGGTTCGATCAGCGCGCCTTCCTGCAGGCTGACGCTTTGCGGCAGCAGCACCGTATCGCGCGCGCCGACTTTGACATATTCCGCATAGGCGCCGGAGCTTTGCCCGAGGCCGATGGTCGAAACCTTGTCGCAGGTATAGGCCTCGCCCCGCAAACACGGCGGACATGCCCCGCAGGTAATAACCGGCAGGGCTGCAACCTTCTGGCCGGTCTTCCATACGCCGCCTGCATTGCGCCCGACGGCAACAATTTCACCCGAAAATTCGTGGCCCATGATGCTTCCGCCGGGAAGCGTCATTAAACCCGCTTCAGTTGAATGCAAATCCGATCCGCATATCCCGCAATGGGAAACTTTCAAAATCAGTTCACCGTCACCCGGCGCCAGGTCCGGCACTTCGCCGATGGTGAGCGGTTTGCCAATTTCATGAAATATTGCTGCGCGCATGGCGGTCTCCCTGGTTTATTTTATGGCCGGCCTGATTGCCTGAAACACATAAATGTTGATGGAAAAGAAAAACTCCCCTTTTGGGCCGAGATCGCGCAGGCTTTGCGTCTAGCCTTCGGCTTCTTTCCTGCTGACGCCGCCCTGACGCATCGGGGTTTTGATTCATCGTCTCCATGGCGCGCGCCTGACGTTCGTCAAATTTGATCATGCCGCTCATTAACCCCTCCCCGTTTGCTGCTGCGCCAGTATAGTATTATCCATCTAACTATGGTGAGATAGATAAATCAAAATCGGGAGGATTAACGATGAGCGAAGAAACACGCGTTCTTGAAGGCATAAAGGTTCTGGATTTCGGCAGTTTTGTCGCAGCCCCTGCGGCGGCAACGGTGATGTCGGATTTCGGCGCGGATGTCATCAAGATCGAACAGCCCGGGGTTGGCGATCTGTACCGTTATCTGCCACTGGTGCCGCAAATGCCCGATTGCGATCTGAATTATCCATGGCTGGTGGTCAGCCGCAACAAGCGCAGCATGACACTGGATATAAAGAAACCAGGCGCGCGTGAGCCGTTTGAGAAGCTGGTAAAGGAATGTGACGTCTTCATCACCAATCTGCCTCCCGAAGTGCTGGAGCGGCTAAAAATCCGCTACGAGGATCTTGCCCCGCTGAACCCGAGGCTGATCCATGCCTCATTCACCGGTTTTGGCGAGCTGGGTCCGGAAGCCAGCAATCCCGGCTATGACGCCACCGCATGGTGGGCGCGCTCCGGACTGATGGAGCACAGCCGGGCCGCCGGCTCGAACCGCGCCACCATGCCCCCGGCCGCAGGCGATAACGCCACCTCCATGTCCGTGCTTTCCGCCATCATGATGGCGTTGTACCGGCGCGAGCGCACAGGCAAGGGCGGCCGGGTATATACCTCCCTGCTGGCCAGCGGCGTATGGTCCAACTCGGTCGCCCTGCAATCGGCGCTGTGCGGCGTAAAGATGTTCAATGATCCGGCCAATCCCCAGGTGAATATTCAGGATCTGGTCAATCATTTTGAATGCCGCGACGGGCGCGCCTTCATTATTGCCGTCATGGCGAGTGATCGCGGCTGGCCAACCTTTGCCAACTGCATAGGGCGCCCCGACCTTGCAACCGATCCGCGCTACGCCACGGTCGGCGCGCGCGGCCAAAACATGATGGCGCTAATGGACATACTGAACCAGACTTTCGCGCAGAAAGACTGGGCTGAATGGCAGGTAATACTGCTTTCCAATCGCATTACGGTCGCGCCGATCAACAATGTCGAGGACGCGATCAGGGACGTGCAGGTGCTGGCCAACAACATGATCGTGGATATGGATCTGGGCGGCGGGCGCACCGTGAAGACCGTGAACAGCCCAATCTGGCTGGATGGCGAAACAAAGGTAAAGCCCCGCCGGCCGGCTGAACTGGGCGAGCATACCGAGGAAATTCTCCGCCACACCGGATGCGCCGATGCGGACATTGCCGCACTACGCGAGTCGGGCGCAATTTAGGGCATGATGATTTCTGGCTGACACCCTGGCTCTTTTGAATAAATCCCGCACCTGGCGCGGGATGCCAGTGTATAGATCCGTTCAACGCTGCGTGTCTTCGCGTGCAAGTTCCCGGCCCCACAAAAGCCCATGTTTTTTCTGGCAGTTCCACTTGCCCGCCCCTGGCGGCGGGTGGCAGTCCGTTTGCGCACGCGCAACGCGCCGGGTTTACACGCATAAAACTGCATTCTCCCATTAAATCGTCCTCCCTTACTGTGGCCATCGCTGTGTTACCGGCCACAGGGATAACCGTCCTGTTATATATAGTAATTTTTAATACTGTTTAATTATAGATTATAAATCTACGTATCATTCGATAATATAAAATTGCTACGAACAAGTTGAATTAATATTTCAGCTTGCATACCCTGTCCGAGATTGAGAATAAAAATGCGCTTTACTGCGGATTTCTGGTTCTCAGGCGCGATTCGGAATCGCTAGGGGGGGTGGCGCATATGGGGCAAGTAATGATGGCGGCGGACTCGCTTACCGTTCTGCCTCGCGTGTTCCACATCTTTGTTCCGAAGCTCAATACAGTTGATAACGCTGGGCTAATGACCAGCGGGGAAATTTGACAGTGAATGTCAAACCGGGGTTTGCAAGCAAATATGATCTCGTTTGGATCGCGTGCCTTGCAGACGCGGCGCGGAGGTTCCGTGCCGTTTCTAGCGTAGCGCCGTCTTGGCGGCGCCATGCCTCAATATCTCTGGACGGTTCCTGGCGCTGCCTCGAACCGTCCACTTTTTTTGCGGCGCCTGAGCGGGTTTGTGCTGTTCACAATCAAAGCAACGCAACGACGTAACCAACAACCCCAACGATAACAACAAGAAATCTGGTCACCATGGAGGCATGTATGTTCAACACAAGAAAACCACACTCCCCGTACTCAGTGAAGCCGAAAGCGTCACGCAGTCCGGCTCTGTTAATGACCGCACTGGCTGCGGTGTTTATGGCTTCGCCTGCCGCGGCCATTGATTACAGCTTCGGCGAGGTTACCGGCTCGATTGACACGGTTGTTACGGCCGGCGCGTCGATGCGCACCAGCGCCCGGGATTGCCGCAATATCAGCCTGCCGGCTGGCGGCTGCAAGGTTTTTGACTCCTCGAACATTGAAAAAGGCAACGGGCTCAATACCGACGACGGCAATCTGAACTATGGCCAGTGGGACGTGTTTTCGGGGGCCCTGAAGGCCACCTCGGAAACGGGCGCGACCTGGCGCAACTTCAACGCCTTTGTGCGCGGCACGGCGTTCGTCGATCCGATCGTCGACAATACCGACTTCCGCGATCTCGAATCCGGCGCGCGCAGCGAAGTATCGCAAAACGCCAAACTGCTCGACTATTTCGTCGGCGGCAGCTTTGATCTGGGCGGCCTGCCGCTGGAACTGCGCGGCGGCAACCAGGTGATCAGCTGGGGCGAAAGCACGTTCATCCAGAATGGCATCAACGTGATCAACCCGATCGACGTGGCGGCGGTGCGCAAGCCGGGTTCCGAAGTGAAAGAATTCTTCACGCCGGTTCTGGCGGCCAAGGCGTCCCTGGGCCTGCCCAACAATTTCAGCGTTGAAGGCTTCTATCAGTTCAAGTCGGACAATATCGTGCCGGATCCCTCGGGCACTTTCTTCAGCGGCGCCGACATTGTCGGGCGCGGCTCGCAGCCAATCCGGGCGGGCGCCTTTAATGCCGGCGACGATGGGCGCTTCAATCCGCAGCCGGTCATCGACGGGCTGGCCACCTCCGGCACCAGCGTATTCAACATCAGCCGGCTGGCGGTCAATCTTCCGGCGGTGTCGATCGAGCGGGCCAATGACGTCAACGCCGACGACGGCGGCGAGTTTGGCTTTGCCCTGCGTTATTTCAACGAAGAGCTGAACAACGGCACCGAGTTCGGGCTGTTTTTCATCAACTATCATTCGCGGCTGCCGGTCCTGACCACCAACATGACCGATCCTGCCCGCGCCATCAGTATTGTCACCGGCACCACGTTCAGCGGATTTGGGCGGGACGCGTTTGACAAGCGCAACACCAACGGCACGGTGCAGGCGGACGCCACCACCATCGGGGCGCTGGATCAGTCCAACTTCAACGCTGCTGTCGCGGCGCTTGCCCTCGCGCCGGGGACGCCGGGCGCATCGGCGGATTCAGGGATTGCGGGCCTTCGCGCGCCGCGGCTTGCCGGCACCGGCGCCGCCTACAGCGCCGCCGGCGGCCCGACGGGCCAGAACGAAGTCGAACTGGCGCAGCAATTGTGCAACGCGGCCATCGCCGCCACCGGCCCGCAGATGCAGGCCATGGGGATTGCGTCGGCGACCGGCCGGCCGTGGATTGCCGGCGACGCCGCCCGCAACCGCGCCAATGTGGATTTCCAGACTCCCGGCGGCTACACCAACTGCCTGAATGCGGGCCGCGTGCGGGCGCTGACGGGTAATATTGCGGGCTCGACCGCAGCCACACTGGCCAACACCCAGAATTTCCGTCTGGAATATCCCGAGGACATCAAACTGGTGGGCGCCAGCCTCAGCACCACGCTGGGTTCGCTGGCCTTCCAGGCCGAGGCGACCTATCGCCACGATCAGCCGATGAGCTATGTCGGCTCGGAAGTCGCGGCGCTTTCCGCCGATCTTGACGGCCGCACCGCGCTGATCACCGGCGCCGATCTGCCTGCGGGCGTCGGGGGCAAATATGTCGGGGGCGTATACACCGCCACCAACAGCGCGCCTGCGCAAAATCTTGAAATCGTGCCGGCCCGCTTCAGTTCGACCCGGGTGCAGAACTTCCATCAGGTGGCGACGGGCGTAACGTCGATCGCCAACACCAACCTTGTCAACTTCGCCACTGCGGCGCTGATTGAAGGCGCGCAGGCAGGTGTCGCTGGCGTGTATTCGGCGCTGCCCAATCCCACCTATGCCGCAGGGGCGCTTACCACCCCTGGTCTTGCGGCGGCGGCGGATCTTGCCGCCCGCGGCGCGCTGACGATTGCGGCGCTGCCCATCAGTATGTTTGTCCCGTCCACGCTGGTTAACGGCGCCGCCGTGGCGACCAGCGTTCTGGCCGGCACGGGCAGTCCCACCAGCGCCACCAACAACCCCGCCGCCAATGGCGTCAGCAATCCCAACCCCGGCGTCTTTGGCCCTCCGGGCGGACTTGGTAACCTGGCTGGCATTGACGGGCTGACAATAGGCACGCCACCTGCGGTCAGCGCTGCAAACCCGGCGGGCACCACCACCATCATCTTTCCGCAGGGCACGGCGGCCAGTCTGGTGAAGGTCGCCAACGAACGGGGCTTCATCCCGCTCGAGGTGCTGGGCACGTCGAACGCGCCCAATATCCCTGTTGCGATGGCCGGTGATCAGCTGTTCGCCCGTCATTCGGACGTCGGTACGGGGGCGGTCCCGCTTCCGATCACCCCGCAGACCCGGTCTTCGGTATTGTCGGCCGCCAACGTGCGTCGTAACGGGTATGTTGAAATCCCCAAGGAGGACGTGTTCACGGCCCAGGGCACGATCACGTCGGTGCTGTTCGGCTCCAACCCGATCGTGCAGTTCGCCAGTGCAGACGGCGGCGCCGTGGTGACGGAAATCGGCATGGTCTGGGCGCCGGGCATCTCGACCAGCTCGGCCCTGGCTGCCCGTGGCAGCGAAGGGTTGCTGAACCCGATTGCGGCGGCGACGTACACACTGAACGCGGACCTGAAGGGGCCAACCAACTGGGCCACCCCGTTCTCGTGGGGCGCCCAGGGCATCTTCAACATGACCTACAACCGCGTGTTCGGCAGCCCGGTCAACCTGGTTCCGCAGATTGCGTGGCGCTGGGATCTGGGGGGCCGCACGCCGGCGCCGCTCGGCAATTATATGGCCGAAAGCAAGGCGATTGGCCTCAGCCTGGCGGCGAACTATCAGTCGCGCTGGACAGGCTCCATGAGCTGGACCGCCAACTTTGGTCCGGACGCGCCGCTCGATGACCGTGACTTTGCCTCGATCAACATCGCCTACGCATTTTAGAGGCTGATTCCAAGACAAGGACAAGGCCCGGAACGCAGGTTCCGGGCCTTGTATGTTCCTGAGGTCTCAATTAATCCCGTCTTTCTAAAAATTACCGGTTTTCCCTGACTTTTCAAGGTGGTATTTTTGCCGCAAGACCCTGAAAAGTTACGGTTGTGTGAAAAAACCCTATGCCGTATTTAGTTAACCAGTTTAGTCTTACTGTGCACAATAATAGTAGCCTGTTCTGCACACGGTCACTTACTGAACTCCAAGGGGGAGGCATACATGTCCAGCTTCGCGCGCTCTACGCTCTTTCACTGCTTTGTCCGGGATATTCCCAATAAATCGCTCCGAAACCTGGTGGCGGCAGCGGCCCTCACGGGCCTGGTTTTTCCGGCTCCGGCCCGCGCTGTTGAATATAGTTTTGGCGAGGTCAGCGGCGCAATTGACACGATTCTCTCGGCCGGCGCCTCCATGCGCACCAGTGAGCGTGATTGTTCAAATATCGGCGGCAACGGCGGGCTGGGCAATGGCGGCTGTCAGAAGTTTGACGCCATGGGCCTGCAAAATTCCTTTCCTGGATCTAACGTTGATGACGGCAATCTGAACTATGGCCAGTGGGACGTATTTTCCGGCGCCATGAAGGCCACCACGGAAATTCAATCCAGCTGGCGCAATTATGGCGCCTTTGTGCGCGGCTCTGCGTTCTTCGATCCTATCGTCGACAATACGGATTTCCGTGACCTGAACAGCGCGGCGCGCAGTGAAGTATCGCAAAACGCCAAACTGCTGGATTATTTTGTTTCCGGCAGCTTTGAAGTTGGCGGCAACCCGCTGGAGCTTAAATTCGGTAACCAGGTGATCAGCTGGGGCGAAAGCACCTTCATCCAGAACGGCCTGAGCCAGATCAACCCGATTGACGTGGCCGCCGTGCGCAAGCCCGGCTCGGAACTGAAGGAATTCTTCACCCCTATCCTTGCGGCCCGCGCCTCGCTGGGGCTTCCCGGCAATTTCAGCCTCGACAGTTTTTACCAGTTCAAGGCCAACGAAATCATTCCCGATCCGTCCGGCACATTTTTCAGCTCGGCGGACTTTATCGGCCGCGGTTCACAGCCGCTGCGGGGTGGCTCTATCGATCCCCAGGGCGATGACCGCTATAACCCGTTCCTGATCGCTGCTGGCCTTGATGTCGACACCGTATGGCAGAGCGACCAGGCAGTTAACTACCCTGCTGTGAACATTGAACGCGCCAACGATAAAAAAGGCAGTAATGGCGGCGAGTTTGGTTTCGCGCTCCGGTATTTCGACTCGGAATTCAACCAGGGCACGGAATTCGGCCTGTTCTTCATGCGGCTGCATTCACGGCTGCCGATCATCGAACTTTCAACAGCAATTCCCGCCGGGGCGAGAGACAATGTCACCGCGCTGTCCAATGCCTTTGCGCCGGGAGAGATCGGCACCGCCGGTCAGGCTTTTGCGGGTGCAAATCCAGGCGCCGGCGCGTCTCCGGGGCCGTCGCGCAATGCCTACGACGTAGGGCAAACGCTGTGTAATGTCATCGGTGCGGGTTTCGCCGGTGGCGCCCTGCTGGCCAGCAACGGCATTGGCTCTGCCAATACACCCTTCGCCATTTCCAATGGCGTCGGTAATTTCGGCGGCGGGCTTCCCGATGACCTGAACGGGGACGGCGCGGTCAGCGCGCTGGACGACGGACTGTTCGATGTCATCAATGGCCGCTTCAATCTGGCGCTGCCGGGCGGCTATACGAATTGCAACCATCTGGCGACCCTGCTCAACCGCAATTCCGCCTCGCTGGATCGTACGATTGGCGCCGTAATGGCCAACACACAGACCTTCCGTCTGGAATATCCGGAGGATATCGAGGTGGTTGGCCTTAGCCTGAGCACCACGGTTTCCGGTATCGCCGTACAGGCGGAAGCGACCTACCGCCATGATCAGCCGTTCAACTACGCTTTCAACGAAATGGGGGCTTTGTCGAACGATCTGGATGGTCAAACCCGGTTCCGCACCCGCGCACCCCAGGCCGGTACAGGCCAGGTGATTTCGGCCCGCGATGGTGCGGTGCCGCTGTTTGAACCAACCTTCCTGGTGGGTTACAACGATTCGGCTGCCCTTGCCGGTCAAACGACGTTCGCCGATGTGGCGCGCGCTGAAGAAATCGGACTTGGTCTGCCGGTGGGATCACTGGGTTCCCAGGCTCCTCGTGAAATAACCGCCAGCATGGCGGCGCGCGCCGCGGCAGGCACTCTCAGCGCCAATGACGCGGATGTCATCGCCGCCGCAAACAGAACCATCGATACCGGCATAGCGGTGGGCGCCATTTCGGCTGCCGCGCCTCGCGATGTAGCGGCGCGCGCGGCAATGATAGCCTCGACCGCCAATTTCTATGGCCATATTGCGGTTGATTCACTTAACGTCAATGGGCGCACCTTCTCGCCCGGTGGGATTGACTCCAATACCGGAACCGGCCAACCCCCCAGCGGCATCATCCTCCCGGCGTCCGCCATCGTCGTCGGCAGCCCGACCGATATCCAGTACAGTGCACCTCCCAGCGGCGTACCAGTCCCGCAGACACGTTCATCGGCCCTCACAGCGGCAGATGTCAGCAGTGATGGCTTCATCAAGCCGGCCTTCAAGGACGTGTTTACTGCACAGACCACTCTGACTTCATTGCTGTTCGCCTCTAACCCGTTAATCGAGTTCGCGGGCGCCAACGGCGGCGTGCTGGTGACGGAAATCGGCATGGTCATGGTGCCCGGCCTTTCCACAGCAGACGGGATAGCCGGCGGCAACACCCGTGGTCTCGCCAACGCCCTGGCGTCTCAAACCTACCAGCTCAACGGTGATATGCAGATTGCCGGCGGCTATGCGACGAGGTTTTCCTGGGGCGCCCAGGGACTGATGATACTGAACTATAACCGCGCCTTCGGTTCCCCGATTAACCTCAGCCCCAGCGTCGCCTGGAAATGGGATATTGGCGGCAATACGCCGGCCACATTCGGCAACTATCAGGCGGAGCGCAAAGCCCTCACCATTGGCGTCAGCGGCACTTACCTGGCCAACTGGGCAGCGTCGGTGAGCTGGACCTCAAACTTCGGCCCGGACGCGCCCCTGAACGATCGCGACTTTGCCGCCGCGACAGTTTCCTACGCGTTCTAAATTTCAGAGACTTAGTCTGGAAAAGCCCGGAGCAATATGCTCCGGGCTTTCTTTGTTTTTGAGCAGGTTGTTATCAGATTGACACGCCCAGCCATCAGCCTGTCACCCCGGATTTATTCCGGGGTCCAGGAGTTACAAGGAAAATCTGGAAATTTTTGCCCTGGATCCCGGAACAAGTCCGGGATGACACTGTGTAGGGTGCATCAATCCGCTCACAAAGTGTTTTACCGATCCGGTCTCAGGGAACCCGTTCAGTCCCTCTCGAATAACGCCACCAGTTCTATCTCCGCCGACCAGCGAAACTGATCCACCGGCGCCACCCAGACAAGCCTGTAGCCCCCGTCCGCCAGAGTCCGGGCGTCACGGGCAAAGGTCGCAGGCGCACAGGATACGGACACCACCCGTGGAATTGCGCATCTAGCAATAATCTCAGCCTGGGCCCGCGCGCCCGCTTTCGGCGGATCAAATATGATCGCCCCATAGGGAGACAGTTCGTCCGGCCTAAGGGGCGCGCGCTGCAAATCCCGCTGGCTCACCTCTATCTGCTTTAGTCCCTGCGCATGGCGTGAAGCATGGCGTATGGCCTCTGTCATCGCCTCATTGCCCTCGACCGCATGCACCCGGACATAAGCGGCAACGGGAAAGGTAAACGTGCCGCACCCGGCGAACAGATCAAGAATGCGCGCACCCCTGGCTCCCAGAATTGTTCTGCCTGCGGCTTCCAGAACCAGCGCCGTTAACGCCGCCTGCCCAGGCTCGCTGGCCTGCAGAAAGGCGCCCGGCGGCGGGCACACCGGCGTGTCAGCCATCATGACCAGGGGTTTGCGCCGTTCCAGCAGGACCGCGCCATTCCAGCTCAGGCGCGCCAGATCGATGTTTTCCATTACAGCGGCGATTTGCGTCCGCTGGCGCAAATTCGGTTCCGATTTGCGCCCAGTTCCAAACTGAACATCCGCATCCAGTCCGGTTTCTGTCCAGGTAACCAGTAGACGGGCCGATTGTCCGGGACGCAGAAGCGGATACAGCAATTGGCCCAAACCCGGCAAAGCCCGCACGATGCGCGCGTCCAGCACGCAGCATTCTGAAATTGAAACCAGACGGTTGCTCATGCGGGCATGAAAGCCGATCTGAACGCCATTCGCGTCATGATTCAGCGTGAAGGCGGCACGGCGGCGGCTGGCGGCGGGCATCGTCAACGTTGGCCGCACCGCGACGCCGTGCAGCCCGCGGCTTGCCAGCGCATCAATGATCAGCTGACGCTTCCATGCCGCAACGAACGGATCGGACAAATGCTGCAATGCGCACCCACCGCAATCGCCATAATGCCGGCAGGGCGGCGCGGCGCGGCCATCGCCATAACGCACTATCCGGCGCAATTCCGCACGGTCACTTTCGTCCGGAGCGGTTTTAATCTCAACCCGGTCTCCCGGGGCCGTATAGGGCACATACACGCGGCGCCCGTCGATCTCGGCCACCCCGTCACCAGAATGGCCAAGTCCGGTAATTTCGGTTTCTGAAATAATTTCGGGAGATTGAGCCACCAGAGCAATTCCTTTTATGATTGAACCAACAGGTTCAATCATAAAAGCAAAAATTGCCCTACATAATTTGATAGACCATGTTCGGATCAGACTGGATCGCCTGGGGCGATTCCGTCTGATCCGTAAAACATGCCCTAGGCCCGCAATATTTCCGGACGCGGAATATCCAGGCCGAGCACCGCCAGAACACGCGCCACTATGTGCGTGGCGTCGAGTCCGGCCTCAGCATACATTTTTTCCGGCGTATCGTGATCCTGAAAGCGATCCGGCA
>JBEBFX010000230.1:0-4115 GCA_040081735.1 Alphaproteobacteria bacterium
GGTACTTCCCATGACCGGAAACAGGTCTTCCCTGGTGTGGACGGAACCAGCCGCAAAAGCCCAGGCCCTGATGGCGCTGGGAAAGGCCGATTTTGAGTCCGAATTGCGCGTCCGTTTCGGCAGCCAGTGGGGCGCGATCAGCAGCGAGGGTCCGCGCTGGGTGTATCCTTTGTCGTTCCATCATGCCCGGGACTATATCGCCGATCGGCTGGTGCTGGCGGGCGATGCCGCTCACACGATTCACCCGATTGCCGGACAGGGGCTTAATCTGGGTTTGCGCGACGGGGCGGCCCTGGCCGAGGTTCTGGTCGATGCGCACCGTCTGGGTCTTGATATCGGCGCGGCCACAGTTCTGGCGCGGCACCAGTCCTGGCGGCGGTTTGATAATGTCAGTCTGGCGGCGGCAACCGATATTCTCAATCGGCTGTTTTCAAATGATATTCCCCTGTTGCGGCTGGCCCGCGATATCGGATTGGGACTGGCCGGCCAGATCGGCCCCCTGCGCCGCCTGGCCCTGCGCCATGCCGCAGGTGATGTGGGAACATTGCCCCGTCTGCTGAGGGGGGAGCCGCTGTAAGCGGCAGTTTGCCGGTTTCATTAAAAATTAAGCTTTTCTTTTAGCCATTCCTAAAGCCGCGAAGCGTAGTGTCGATTTCTGCCAGGTCTATGAAGACAGCTGTCCAGAAAGGAAGATGCGCCCATGGTAATGTCACTTTCATCCCCGGTTAGTGGTCCCGCATTGCGCACCTGCCTGAAGTCTGGCGCCGCCGCGTTATTTGGTTTGCCGGTTTTGGGCCTGTCGCTGGCGGCGTTAGCCGGGCTTGCGCTTGTACCCGCACCTGCTTTGGCTTTACCCCAGGAGGGTGTGGTTGCGGCGGGCAGTGCTACAATTTCACAAACCGGGGCCGCCAGTCTGGCCATCACCCAGACCAGCATGTCTGCTGTGATTGATTGGCGCAGCTTCGATATTGGGGCCAATGAAAGCGTCGAGATTATGCAGCCAAGCGCCATGGCGTCGCTGCTGAATCGCGTCACGGGGGGTGGCGGACCGAGCCAGATCATGGGTCAATTGACAGCGGCGGGACGCGTTACGCTGATCAATCCGGCCGGCATTCAGATCGGCAATGGGGCGCGGATCGATGTGTCGGGGCTGATTGCCAGCACGGCCAATATCTCCAATCATGATTTTATGCTGGGGCGGGGTGAATTTACCGCGCCGGGACATGTTGGCGGGCGTATCTTCAATGGCGGGCAGATCACAGTTCGTGACGGCGGCCTGGCGGCCTTTGTGGCCCCTGGCGTGGAAAACGCCGGCCATATTACGGCGCGATTAGGTCGAATAGCGCTGGCGTCGGGGGACCGGTTTACGCTGGATATGTATGGGGATGATCTGATCCATCTTGGCGTCACAAACGAGACGCTGGGCAGTGTCATAAATACAGGACACATTTCAGCGGATGGAGGGGTCATCGAGATTACCGCCGAGGCTGGTATTGCCACTGTCAACGGCGTCATAAATATGGGCGGCCTGATCGAAGCCCGCGTAGTACGGCTGGTTCAAGGCGCCGTGCTGTTGCAGGGCGCATTTCCGGGAATTGCCCAGTCCATTGAAGAGAATCCGCCGCCGCCGGATGGAACATTGCCGCCGCCGCCGGATGGAACATTGCCGCCGCCGCCGGATGGAACATTGCCGCCGCCGCTGGACGGAACATTCCCACCGCCGCCGGACGGAACATTCCCGCCTCCGCCGGATGGAACATTGCCGCCTCCGCCGGACGGAACATTGCCGCCGCCGCCGGACGGAACACAGCCTCCGCCGCCGGACGGCACAGCTTTTCCGCCTCCGCCCAGTGGCGTACTGCCGCCACCACCGGACGGAACTATTTTTCCGCCTCCGCCTAATGGGGCTCTGCTACCGCCACCAGACGGCACAGCTTTTCCGCCTCCGCCTAATGGGGCTCTGCTACCGCCTCCAAACGGCGCCGCTTTTCCGCCGCCGCCCACTGGCGCACTGCTACCGCCGCCGAATGGCGCAGCATTTCCGCCTCCACCCAGTGGGGCGCTGCCTCCGCTGCCCACTGGCGCGTTTCCGCCGCTGCCAAATGGCACAGCGTTTCCGCCTCTGCCAAATGGGGCGCTGCCCCCGCTGCCAAATGGCTCAAATGCCCTGCTCCCGCCATTCGACAGCGCATTTTTACCCCCGCCGAATGGCGGAAATTTACAGCCGGGGCAACCTGCCCTGGGTCCGGCTTTCCCCAATGGGCCGATGCCGCTAGATGGGATGCGTCCAGTTCTCTTTCCAGCAGAGGGGGGGCGGGCTGACTTTAATGGCCCATGGCCATTCGGGACCGGTGAAAATGAGATGGGGATTCTTAATGGTTTCCGGCCGGCGGGAATAGGCATGCAGCGTATTGATACTGTCACCATGGCATTGACCCAGTTTGATAATCTGGCCAGAGAGAATAATTTCGCCAGGACCATGGGTGAGCCGATGGGAGCATCACCGATGGGGCGTCCGGGGCCGGACCCCCAGGCCCTGCAAGGTCCTGATCAGGGCCCGCGGGCTGGCGGAAATAACGCCCTTGCTGAAGCAAGGCCCGATGACGGCGTCCAGAATGACGAGGCGGCTGACAGGGACAACAATCCCAATCGCAAACAGGATTCAGCGGCAGACGAGACTGAAGAAGAGGAGAAAGAGAAGGAGGAAGGCGGGCTAAAACCTCAAGCCAGGCCTGAAAGCGACACAAACAATGCCTTTGTAAAAGTGGTCGCGCCGGAAGATCTGGGCAATGCGGTTGATCCCGACAGCAAGCCAAACCTGGCGGCGGGCTGTTCGTGCAGCGGTTAAGCGAACACTATCAGTAACCCCTGACACAAGCGGTCAGGGGCAGAGCTTATAGCCCCCCTGATCGGTGACCAGCAATTGCGAATGGGCCGGATTTTCTTCGATCTTCTGGCGCAGACGATAAATATGGGTTTCGAGCGTATGGGTGCTGACAGAGGCGTTATACCCCCAGACCTCATGCAACAGCACTTCCCGGCCCGTCACCTGGTCCCCGGCGCGATACAGAAATTTCAGGATGGCGGTTTCTTTTTCCGTCAGACGGACTTTGCACGCGGTTTTTTCATGAACCATTAATTTTGCAGAGGGCTTGAATTTATACGGTCCGATAAGGAATACAGCGTCTTCGCTCTGGGCAAATTGCCGCAAATGAGCTCGGACCCGGGCCAGCAAAACCCCGTACCGGAACGGCTTGGTGACATAATCATTGGCGCCGGATTCCAGTCCAAGAATAGTATCGGCCTCCGAATCCACACCTGTAAGCATGATAATCGGACATTTAACGCCCTGGGCGCGCAACTTGCGGCACGCCTCGCGTCCATCCATATCCGGCAATCCGACATCCATCAGCACAATATCAGCCGCTTCCCGTTGCAGCCATTGCAGGCCCTCGCCGGCGGTATGTACAAGATGGGTCTGGAAATCGCCCTGCAAATCGAATTGCTCAGATAGGGACTCACCCAGCATGACGTCATCGTCTACGATAAGCAGCCGTTTTTGCAAATTCAATGGCATGGTTTGATACTGGACCCGTTCTTTAACCTGGAGCATCGTAATCCCTTCCTATGCTTATATTCCGCCCGCCCGCCATACTTTCACATCTGTCTACACGTGCCCTGAGCACCTGCGCCGTATGGTTATCATTTCATTTAAGCCTTGTCCGGAAGCATGCCATGTGCATTTTGTCACACATGCGCAATATTTACAGCACTGTTAGGTCAGAAATCACTTTAATTTGCGAGCGAAAATGATCACTCCCGCGCAATTCAGCCTGTCACCCCTGGTCGGGGTGGAACGCGCCATGGGCGATTTCCGGCGCGGACTTCCGGTGCTGGTCAGTTCGCCCGATGGGCAATCTGTGCTGGCGGTGGCGGCGGAACTTGCGAGGCCGGAGACAGTGCAGGCCATCACGAACTGGTCGGGCGCGCCGCCTTATCTGGTGCTTAGCCATCAGCGGGCGGTAACCCTTAAAATTCGCCTCTACACCCCTGAAGTGGTGTTGCTGCCCCAATATGGCAACGGCGGCTGGGAAACTGCCGAGGCGGCAAAGTCC
>JBEBFX010000070.1:0-14849 GCA_040081735.1 Alphaproteobacteria bacterium
AACGCCCCCGCCGGAGGAAAGTTTTGAGGCCCGTCTGGAAGCCGTGCGCCGTGCGAACGCGCCCGGAACGCAGGGTGGCACCATCATGGGCGCGGCGTTCCGGCTCAGCGCCGATCTGGAACGCGCGGAAAAACTCCGCGCCATGGGGTGAAGGGGTTTAAGAGTAGCCTTTAATTCAGACAATTGGCTTGTATAATAAACCCGGCATTGTGCTGGGTAATGATAACATATATACCAAGTCATTACCTGAATATGAAAGCCGCGCCATGCCGAAAGAAGCTGTTTTCACGATGAAGCTGGAGCCTGAGTTGCGCGCCGAGTTCATGGCCGCCGCCGCCGCCGATGACCGGCCAGCCTCACAGATCGTCCGTGAGCTGATGCGCGACTATATCGCCCGCCAGCAGCAGGCCCGCGAATATGACGATTATTTGCGCCGCAAGGTCGAACTCGCCCGCGTCTCTGTGCGCGCGGGCCGGGGCCGCTCCAATGACGAAGTTAATGCCGAATTCGCCGCCCGGCGCGCACGGGCGACCGGTGAGGCGTGAAAGTCATCTGGACACCGGAGGCGCAACAGGACCGCGCCGATGTGTGGGACTATATTGCCGCCGATAACCCGCGCGCCGCCGCCCGGATGGATAAGCTGTTCAGCGATGCGGCAGCCAGACTGACCGGGCATCCCATGCTCGGCCGGCCAGGGAAAATCCCCGGCACCCGCGAGCTGATCCCCCATGAAAACTATCGCCTGGTGTACGAGATCGAGAGGGAAACAGTCTGGGTGCTGGCGCTGGTGCACACGGCCAGGCAGTGGCCGCCAGTGCGTGAGTGATGGAATAATGTGAGGTTCATAAAAGCGCGTGGCGCGGCATTTCCGTGTCACCCTTTTATTGCTTTTATCGCCCCCAACTCCTCTATTTTCCCCCATTCCGGGATTGACACTTGGGGGGCCTCAAACTATGGTCCGGCGCAATTGGGGCGGTTCCACATGCGGGGGGCCGCTTGTGTCATTTCGGGGGCTTGTAATTCAGCGGCGGATGATGGCTTGATCCATCATGACTGATCACCATACGCCCCCGCCGGAAGAAAGTTTTGAGACCCGTCTTGAGGCCGCGCTCCGTGCCAATGCGCCCGGATCGCCGGACGGGACCCAGGGCGGCGCCATGGGTACGGCGTTCCGGCTGAGCGCCGATCTAGTGTCCGCCGTGGTCGCGGGGGGCGCGCTGGGCTGGGGTCTGGACTGGCTGCTGGGAACCGGGCCGTGGATGTTGCTGCTGTTCTTCTTTCTGGGGATAGCGGCGGGGATTTTGAATGTGATACGCACGGCGAACCAGATGAACGCCGCGCAACAGGCTGACGCCAGGGCGCTGGACAGTCTGGAAAAGCAAAACCGGGGAACTGATCTTGAGCACTGAAACGCACAACCCATTCGCCCACAGCCCGATGGCGCAATTTGAAATTCACCGCTTCATCCCGATGCAGGCGGGCGGCATTGATGTGTCGTTCACCAATTCCAGCCTGTTCATGGTGATTGCGCTGACAGCGATCACCCTGTTCCTGTCCCTGAGCATGCGCCGCGGCGCGCTGGTGCCCAGCCGCTGGCAGTCGATGGCGGAACTCAGCTATGAATTTGTCGCCAATATGATGCGCGACACGGTGGGTACGTCGGGTCAGAAATTCTTCCCGTTTGTGTTCACCCTGTTCATGTTCGTGCTGTTCACCAACATGCTGGGCATGATCCCCTATGCGTTCACCGTCACCAGCCACATCATCGTCACCTTTGCGCTGGCGAGTTTCGTGTTTATCGGGGTGACGGTGCTGGGGTTCATCAGGCATGGCGTTGGCTATCTGAAACTGTTTGTGCCGCACGGGGTGCCCGCCGTGCTGTTGCCGCTGATTGTGGTGATCGAGATTATTTCCTATCTCAGCCGCCCGATCAGCCTGTCGGTGCGGCTGTTCGCCAATATGATGGCGGGGCATACGATGCTGAAAGTGTTCGGCGGCTTTATCGTGATGCTGGGGTTTCTTGGCGGCTGGCTGCCGCTGGCGTTTTCGGTGGCCTTTATCGGCCTCGAAGTTCTGGTCGCGTTTCTGCAGGCCTATGTGTTTGCGGTGCTGACCTGTATCTATCTCAACGACGCGCTGCATTTGCATTAAGGGTTGCGCCGCGAAATTTATCTCACGCCCGCAGGGGCAGTTTACGGAAGGATTTAAGTCATGGAAGCAGAAGCCGCAGCACTTTTGGGCAAATATATCGGGGCCGGTCTCGCCGCCATCGCTCTGGCGGGCGCGGGCGTCGGCATTGGCCATATTTTTGGCAATTACCTGGCGGGCGCGCTGCGCAATCCGGCCGCAGCCCAACAACAGTTTCCCAACCTGCTGCTAGGCTTTGCGCTCGCTGAAGCAACCGGCCTGTTCGGCCTGGTGGTGGCGCTGATCCTGCTGTTCGTGGTCTGATACGCTCACTGATTAGGAAGCCCGGCCCATGCCGCAATTAGTGTTTGCCGATTTCGCGCCGCAGCTCGTGTGGCTGGCGATTACGTTTACGGTGCTGTACCTGATACTGGCGCGGGTCGCGCTGCCGCGCATTTCCACGACGCTGGAGCGGCGCCGCGATGTAATCGCCAATGATCTGGATGAGGCGGGCAGTCTGAAGCGTCAGGGCGAAGACGCCCTGAAAGTCTACGAAGCGGCATTGGCGGCGGCGCGCACGAAAGCCCATGCCATAGCTGCGGATACAAGGCAAAAGCTGAACGATGCGGCTGACCGGCAAAAAGCCGAACTGCAAGCTGCGATGGCGAAACGCGCGGCCGAAGCCGAAGCGCGCATCGCTGCCGCCAAAGTGACCGCGATGGCCAATGTCCGGGAAATAGCCTCGGATAGTGCGGCGGCGATTGTCAGCAGGCTGATAGGCAGCGCTCCGGATGGCGCGGCGCTGACCAGGGCTGTCGATGCGGCCCTTATGACCCGCAAGGATTAAACCATGGACGCCTTTTATGAGCCCGCCAACTGGGTGGCCATCGCCTCGCTGCTGTTCGTGGCCCTGATTGTCTATCTCAAGGTTCCGGCCATGGTGGGCGTGGCGCTGGACAAGCGGTCCAGGGAAATTGCCGATGAACTGGACGCGGCCCGGCGCTTACGCGATGAAGCGCAGGCCCTGCTCGCCAGTTATCAGCGGCGCACGGCGAATGCCGAAAAGGAAGTTGAAGAAATCGTGGAACTGGCGCGCGCCGAAGCCGTGCGGCTGTCCAGTGAAATGCAGCTCAGTCTTTCGGCTCAGGCCGAAAGGCGCGGTAAAATGGTGGAAGAAAAAATCGCCCAGGCGGAAGCCCAGGCCATTCAGGAAGTGCGCGCAGCGGCCGTGGACACGGCCATTTCTGCGGCGCGTGAATTGATTGCCTCTCAGTTAAGCGCCGAAAAGGGCGGCGAACTGATCGCGCAAAGTATTGCGGACGTGCGCAGCAAGCTTCACTAACAACATCCGTCGCAGTCACTCCCCCCGCTTTGCAAGGCTGAAAGTTTTCGACGGATTGATTTTCAGTTGCCGCCAGCTTGCGCCGGAGACGGGCATCCCGGCCAACCCACCGGCGCATGCTCTTGCAGAATCACATTAAACTGTAAAGAATTACTGCCAAAAGGTGCAGTTGTAGCTATATTCAAGTGGCTAACTGCAACTGAATTACCAGGATTTTGTGGATCGCCTGTGCGATCAGGGAGCCGGGAAAGAAGCTGCAACAGACAGACCGGCGCGGCGGCGGCCTTAGCTTCCGGTCCGGCAGCGTTTTTGTCAGGTGGGATAAGGCATGCTGATGAACAATATCAAGGCGGTGATTGATTCGTGCCCGGCGCTGGTTCTCAACGCAGATTTCCGGCCCCTGAGCTATTTCCCGCTTTCGCTCTGGTCCTGGCAGGACACGATCAAGGCGGTGTTTCTGGATCGCGTAAATATTGTCAGCGAGTACGACCAAAAGGTCCACAGCCCCACATTTGAAATGGCGCTGCCCAGCGTGGTGTCCCTCAAGCGCTATGTAAAGCCGGCGCGGTACCCGGCTTTCACGCGGTTTAATCTGTTTTTACGGGACGGCTTTCATTGCCAGTATTGCAACAGCAAGGAAGAACTGACGTTTGATCATGTCGTGCCACGTTCGCGCGGCGGGCGCACGACCTGGCAAAATGTTGTCGCGGCCTGTTCGCTATGTAATCTGCGTAAAGGCGCGATGCTGGTGTCTGAATGCGGCGTCCACTTGCGACGCCATCCGTTCCGGCCGACGAACGAAGATTTGCAGCGCGCCGGGCGTTCATTTCCCCCGAACTACCTGCATCAAAGCTGGGTGGATTATCTGTATTGGGACAGTGAACTGGAATCCTGATTATTTTGTTCTTATTGCTTGACACATTCCGTGAACCAAAATAGAACAGATTCGTTAGTTTCTATTTTGTTCCGGAGGGTGTGACGTCCAATGCTGACCAACAAGCAATATGAATTGCTGATCTATATCAATGATCGCATCCGTGAATTTGGCGTTTCGCCCTCATTCGACGAAATGAAGGATGCGCTTGACCTTAAATCCAAGTCCGGCATTCACCGTCTGATCAATGCGTTGGAGGAACGCGGATTTATCCGCCGCCTGCCCAATCGCGCCCGCGCGCTGGAGGTTTTGCGTCTGCCCGAGACCATGGCCCAGGGGCGCAGCCGGGGTTTCTCGCCCAATGTGATCGAAGGCAGCCGCAGCGCATTCTCCGGGGTCAGCACACCCCCAAACGCCAGTAATGAGAACAGCGTCGTGAACATCCCCATGATTGGGCGCATTGCCGCAGGCACGCCGATTGAGGCGCTGGAAGACCGGTCATCCACGTTTGGCATTCCGTCTGACATGCTGGGGGCGGGACAACATTTCGCACTGGAGGTGCAGGGCGATTCGATGATCAATGCGGGCATCTTTGATGGCGACATTGCCATCGTCAAGCAATGCGACACCGCCGAGAACGGGGCAATCGTCGTGGCGTTGGTGGATGGTCAGGAGGCGACCCTTAAACGTCTGCGGCGCAAGGGCGCGTCGATTGCCCTTGAACCTGCCAATCCCAACTACAAAACCCGGATCTGCGGTCCCGATCAGGTCGCGGTGCAGGGGCGCCTGGTTGGCATATTCCGCAAATATCATTAGGGCGTTATGTGATCGGCCGGAGACCTGATTGACCGCTGTAAAGTCACCGGCGGCCCATCACGCCGCCGTAACGGCGGCATGATTATATGTTTCGCCGGTTTGATGGCCGGGCCGCTTTTGCCCCAGCAGGCGGATCTTGTTTGGCGCGTTCCATCCAATCATCGAAATGGGTCCAGCCTGAATAATGGGTATTTTCATCATATGCGGCAAATGCAGGAGCATGGCGAGAGCACTTTCACGCTCTAGCGCCTGTTTGATATTATCCGGTTGATGACGCCATGCGGCGGAGCGTTTATCAATCAGCGCCTGCCAGCCAAACTCATCTATCCAGGAACGCAGCACTGATTTTTCGAGATGGCCTGCGCTTAAATCTATGAACAGATGTGAAACGCCGCGATCGCCCATCCATCTGAGTGACCGCTGAGTGGCGCGGCACGCTAATCCTCCGTAAACTCGCACCATTGTTTAATTATCCCGCGAATCAACCCCATTTAATAGAAGCATTATTCCATACTCTGACCGGCGGCGTCTGTGATAACGGTCACAAATCATTGTGACCGTTTTAATTACTGAATGGTAAATTATGGGGCTGGAGCGGAATGATTTTAAATTGCATCCATTCCGGGTGCCAAATTGGTTTTGATATGATTCAACCTACGCCGATATTATCTAGCAGCCGGGTTTTGCCAATGCGCGCCGCGACAATCAGGCGCGCCGGGCGCACGCCGATACGTTGAAGCGGGGTTAGATCCTCGGCGTCGCACAGCTCAAGATAATCGACGGCCTCGAACCCGCCGCGCAATAATTCGTTGCATCCCCAGGCAAGAGGCGCCGCTGCGTCCGATCCATCGGCAAGCCGCTTTGCCACGGCCTGCAACGTGCGCGGTATGGCCAGCGCTTGTTGACGCTGGACGCGGCTGAGATAGACATTGCGCGATGATAGGGCCAGCCCGTCCGCCTCGCGTACTGTCGGAACGCCAATAATCTCCGTGGGAATATCCAGATCGCGGGCCATGCGGGTAATGGTTTTCAGCTGCTGGTAATCTTTCTCGCCAAAAAACGCCGCGTCGGGCAGAACCTGCAACAGCAGTTTGGTGACGACGGTGGTCACGCCCTGAAAATGTCCTGGCCGGGCGGCGCCGCACAGGCCCTCGGTCAGGCCGGTGACATTCACCGTGGTCGACGTGCCGGGCGGATACATGATGTCAACCGTGGGCAGATACGCCAGATCGGCATGGGCCGAAACCAGCCTGTCCAGGTCGGCGCTTTCATCACGCGGATAGGCGTCGAAATCCTCGTTGGGGCCAAACTGGGTTGGATTAACGAAAATCGAAACCACAACCTTGTCGCAACGTAATTTTGCTGTCCTGACCAGAGAGATATGGCCGTCATGCAGCGCGCCCATGGTTGGCGCGAAGCCGATGCTCAGGCCCTGTCCTCGCCATGCCCGCACCTGGGAGCGCAGTTCGGGGATAGTGCGGACGGCCGCGATGGTCAGATTGCCCATCCGTGACACCAAAATTATTCCGTAGACGGACTAACCCGTAATTTGCGCAAGACGGGTTTTAATCGCACGCTGTTTTTGCTGGTAGACATTCTTGGGGGCCGGAAACTCACGCCTGCGCACCGCGTTCGCGTAAGAGTCAATAGCGCGCTGGTTCTCACCGGCAACATCACCAAACACCTGCACGAATTTAGGAACATCCTGGCCGAACAGGCCGGTCATATCTTCGGTAACCAATATCTGCCCATCGCACACAGACGAGGCGCCGATGCCGATGGTGGGAATATCAACCCGCGCGGTAATGTCCCGCGCCAAATTTTCAACCATGCCTTCAAGCACGATGCTGAATGCGCCTGCTTCGGCAATGGCGATGCTGTCATCCAGTATGGCGTTGGCTTCGCGGTCGCCGTGGCCCCGTGAACGATATCCGCCCAGCGTGTTGACCATTTGCGGGCGCAGGCCTGTGTGGCCCATTACGGGAATGCCCCGCTGGGAAAGGAAATGCACCGTCTCGGCCATTTCGCGGCCGCCTTCCAGCTTGATCCCGGTGCATCCGGTTTCCTGCATGACGCGCGCGCAATTTCGAAATGCGGCTTCGGGTGATTCCTGCGTTGTGCCGAACGGCATATCAACAATGACACAGGCCCGGGTAGACCCTCGCATGACCGCGCGGCCATGGGCGATCATCATATCAAGCGTAACCCCGAGGGTGCTTTCCATGCCGTACAGCACCATGCCAAGTGAATCGCCGACCAGCATAAGATCGACGGTTTCATCCAGCATTCGCGCCATGGGCGTCGTGTAAGCCGTCAGACAAACAAGCGGCGTGCCGCCCTTGCGGGAACAGATGGCCGGCGCCGTGATACGGCAAACGGTAACAGTCTTGCTCATGATGAAGTCTCCCTGGAACCCGCCGGTCTTCGCCGATTTTTGGTCTACCTTGGGCGGCAATATAGTCATTATTCCGTCATAAAGCGATTCATATGTTCAGTAGAAAATGAGATTCTTTCAACTTAGCGAATTGCGCCGCAGCGATACAGGCGATACAGCAACCGGGGTGCGGACAGAATTGGATGACGCCGCTGCCACGGGCTTAACACAACCGCCACACCCGAATGGCGCTCCACTTTCCAGAGCAAATAGTCAACGCCACCTTCAAAAGTAAACGCCCCCTTGCAAAGCCGCAGGATAGACAGGATTTTTCCCGCGCACTGCCGCATTCTCCAGTTCCCGCGAAATTTATCGGGCAGGCGGCTAGGAACATCTAATTCAAGTGCATTAAAAATTCCGTCAAAATAGACAGCATCATTGTCATAAATCAGTTGCGGCCTGTTAGCGCGTTCTACCCGAAGTTCCACGCCATAGGTGAGGGTAAAAAGCCGGGTCCAGAACAAGCGCGATGCAGGGATTGTCTGTGTGCTGTGCATCGCCCAGTTGCAGGCGGTGTGAATGGCCTGGGTCAAGGCCGCAATGACCTGAGTTCTTGCTGCATCGCCGGCTGCATAGAGCAGCGAAGAGGGCTGGGTGAAGCGCGCCCACAACGTGGTGTCGATGGCGTCCGGGCGCATGCGTCCGGCAAACTGATCGAACGAAATCACGCTTACCTTCGCTGTCACCGGCAAGGCCGGATCGCCCGCCCGCAGGAAGGACACATCCGGCGGCAACAGCCTATTAATCAGTGCACGGAACAGTGACCGGTGATAGCTGCGGTAACGGTCCACCAGCACATAAAAATCCAGTACGCCGTCAGGCTGATCCGAGCGGCGGCAGGAACCATAAAACAATATGGCGCGAACACTATCCCCATGCGCGGCAAGAATGGCCTGCACAACCATATGGGCCGCACTGCTGGCAGGCTGGGCCAAAGTGGCGGCGATCAGGGCCGTCAGTTTATCGTTCGCAGCAGAATTCATGGATGCACAAAATCCATCGTGCGGCGCGCGGTTAGTTCGATCATTCCGGCAGGGCCGGGATCGAATAATTCGCCGTCCACCGTAAAACGCGATGTCAAATGCAGGTTCAGGTAATCCGCGCTGCCGCTGCGATATCCGGCCGCCGCCATCCATGGCCGCGGGCGGCCGCGCAGCACGGGCCACAGCGCCGCCAGTAATCGCACAGGGGGACCAGCAATAGCGGTGTAACGGATGGCCCCGGTTTGCGGTCCCCAAAACGGGTTCAGACCCAGGATGATGCGCTGTGAACTCGTCGCCAGCATAATGAACACTTCACCCTGAAGCACCGTCCCGCCGCCTGCGGACAAGGCCATCGGCGCCGCCTCGCCGGCCCTTCCCCGCAAGCTGCGCACCAGCATGGAGCCGATCGTCCATGCGACGGCCAGCCCCTGATACAGACCCAGCGCGTTGGCTTCGGTCTGCGCCAGCTCCGTGCCGCGTGAAAATGCCCCCGCCCCAAAAAACAGACCGCAGATCGGCGTGCCGGGGCTGCCAGTGCGGATGATATCGATGACGGGGCGATTGACCCTGTGACGATCCAGCCGGTTATGGCTGGCCGCCTCCAGAATCTGGCGTAATCCCGCTGGCCCGGGGGCGGCGCAACCCACGTCATTGGCGATAAGATTGGTTTTGCCGCCGGGAATAATCGTAAGGGCGGGCCGCCATTCCGGATCGATCCGCCACATCGCCGTCAGCACGTCGCGCACCGTGCCATCGCCGCCGTTTATGGCGATAATATTCACGCCGCGCTGCCTGAATTGCGCGAGTGACGCTAGCAGGGCTGCCTGTGACCCGGGTTCGGCAAAGCCCGCAAGGAAGGGATATTGCGAAATATCGCACAGCACTGCGGGGCCGTGCAAATTACGGTGGCTTCTGGGATTGCTGATAATCGCCAGCCGGTTCAAGTGGCCAGCCAGGAACGGACAGGTTCGCGCCGGAACCTCAGCGCGGTTGCCTGCGCGATCTGTACAAAATGCACGCCAATGCAGACCAGCGTCCAGACCGCAACCATGATCATCCCGATATCCGGCCTGCCAAGCAGGGCGCCGGCCATCAGGATAACAAGATTGGGATTGCGCCGGGCGTTTATCAGACGAAAACGGCTGTCAAATGGACGCCACACATGCAGGGTGATGCCGAAGAAAAGTTTAAACGCGCCTTCCTGTAATCGCTGCGCCACATAGCCAATGATAACAATGGCGGCAATGCTGTCGCCTTGCCACAGATGACCGCCCGCCGCGCCGATCCCGGCAATCCATGCCCAATACCAGAACGGGGGATGGATCAGATCCAGGCCATGATCGAAAATGTTTCCGAAGGGGCTGGAATTCACTGTGACCCGCGCCAGTTTTCCATCCACTGTGTCGAGAAATGTCATGCCCCACGCCGCCGCAAGGCCCCAGCCAAACTGGCCATGGGAAAACAGGATATACGCCAGCACTGTCAGCGCCGCGCTGACCGAGGTTACCATATTGGGCGTGACGCCGATGGCGGCGCAGGCGCGGGTGACGTGATAGGCCGGCCAGGGCCAGACATATTTCGTCACGATATCCGTAACGCCCTTATAGACGGCGTCAAACAGATGGCGTTCGATCCGGCCTTTTGTGTCAGCTGTGATCGGCATGATAAAGGCGGTGATCCGCTTTTTGACTTCATGGCTGTAATCCTCCGCTTCCGACAGTGGAAGCGGGGTCAGAGCGGCGTCCCCCGGAAGGCCTGGCATGGCTGCTGCGTGATTACCCACAATCAATTCAGCTATCCGGGAGGCGCTGCCGGCCATGACATGCGCAGCGGCAATCCGGCCTGAAACAGGGTCCGGCAAATATTTTCCCGGACTTGCAATGAGTTTGCGCAGCAGATGATCTTCGATAAGAAAGCCTGCATCGATCAGAACGGCTGACGGGCTGGAATTGTACGGCGCTGGCCAGGCGGCAATATCAGTCATGCCAAAGCCTTTCAGGGTGCGGATAAGGCGTTCAGCCCCGTTCAGCCCCCAGACCGGCACAGGGGAATCACCGATCAGACGGATCGCAGGTATGTGTAACGGGTCAGTATCTCGCATCAGGCGGATGGCTTTTTTGCAATTGGTTCCGGGGCTTCCCTTATACTAGAGCATGATGGTTTTAAGTCGATGCGAAAACCATTCTTTCGTTCGTCATTGCCACGCCGCTTTGCGGCTCGAAATGACGCTGTTGTGACGGACGCGGTTTAACTTATAATCATCAGGCTCTAGCAGGCTGGAAAGAATGCCAGTTGAAGCCTTATATGGGCGGGGCCGGTGATGCATCCAGACGCGCGGCCCCGAAAACCAGAAATCCGGCAATGCAATGAATGTGCCTGACACATCCCTGATCTGCTGTCCATCATGTCCCGCATGCAATGCTGCGGCGCGCGCCCCCTATTGCCGCGACGGGCAGTGGGAGCTTTTTACCTGCGGCGGGTGCGGGCTGATTTATGTGGATCCCATGCCAGGGGCAGAGACGCTGGACGCCCTGTATCAAGACGCCTATGACGGCGCGCAAACCGGCTATTTCGCGAAGCCGGAGTCGAAACTGCGCCGCAGCCTGATCCGTTTACGCATCATCCGGCGGTTTGCAAAAACCCGCGGCGGAAAATTTCTCGACATCGGCTGCAATGGCGGTTTCATGGTCGAGGCGGCGCGGCGTTCCGGTTTTACGGCCTGGGGGGTTGAGCCGGATGCGGTGTCGCTTGCTTACGCGCGCGCGCACTACCCCGGTAATCAGTATTTTCAGGGGCTGATTTCAGATTTTGACCCCCGCGACGCCCAGAATGCGGCCATCAGATATGACGTGGCCTATTGTTGCGAGGTGATCGAGCATGTGCCGCAGCCGCAGGTTTTTCTGGGTGATATTTACCGGCTGCTGCGGCCCGGCGGCCTGCTGTATCTGACGACGCCGGATATTTCGCACTGGCGGCGTCCGGGCAATCTATCGGACTGGGATGGCTTCTGTCCGCCGTCGCATGTGCTGTATTTCAGTCCGCAAAATCTGATTTCGCTGGCGCAACGCTGCGGCTTTGAACTGCGAAGCCGCCGCCCGGCCTGGAAGCCTGGCATTAAACTGGTGCTGCAACGTCCAGTCTGAAGGCTTCTTCGCAGCTTAGCCAGCGCGCGCCGCCGCCGGGCTGGCAATGGGGCGCAATCGCGCGCAACAGTTGCGACAAGAATTCCCAGGCCTGCGCGTCCTGTACGAGATGGTGCGTGAGTATCCCGGTTGGCTCTTCGGGGTCAAAGCCAGGCGGCAGGGGTTTTCCCAGCGCCAGTGTACCCGCAGATACATTTGGGTACAGGCGGCGAATGCGCAACAGGGTGGTCAATTCTTCCAGTACGTCGCATGCCGGGCGCTGACCGCGCAGGGCGCGCCAGTCAATCGAATCGATATGACAATTGGTCTGCACCAGACCGGGCGCAGGCGTGCGGCGCGGCGCCGGACGAAACGCCGAAACGCCTTTATAGCCAAGCCGGGGCAAATGGACGCCAAGCGCATCATCCAGACGGTTCCATGGCGGCACCAGTACGGGACAGAGTGTGGCGCCAAACATTTCGCGCAAGATCGATAGTCCTTCGCCAAGCTCCGCGCACATTGCCGCGCAGTCGCGATGGGCGCCAAACTCGGCCTGCTTTTCGGCAGGCGGCGCATGGTTGATATGGGCGTAGCCATGCACAACGGGGGTCACATTGGCAGCCCGGCCGATGACCTGTAACAGCGACGCATCGGCAAGCCGCGGCACGACGCCAAGCGTCAGAGGCACAGAATACCTGCCCGCCAGTTCCAGCAACTGCGACAATGCGGAACTGCCTGCCGCAGCGTCGTCATCGCGCCACCACAAAGTTGCGGTGCGCCCGGCCGCCGCCCAGGCGGATAATTCCATATCCAGCGCCGCCCTGGCCTTGCCCTGCTCAGTCATTCAGTTTCTCCTGAATGAAGCGGGCGGTAAAAACGCCCCCGTTCATATCGGGCAGACGCGGGGACATATTCCCTAGCAGGATGGCGCGGTCAATCGCCAGCGCCAGCGCCGCCGGGCTCAGGTTCATTTCGGGTAAAACCACGGCAAGTCCCGCTTGCAGCAGGGCCTGCGCCCGCAAGGTCTGTTCCTGCTCGCGCGCCGCTGCAAACGGAACGATGACGGCGGGTGTTCCAGCGGCTGCCCTGGCCTGTAAAATGTCCATTACCGTGTTATAGCCCCCCTGGCTTACCGTACAGGCGCAGTTGCATAACATCTGCGGAAAATCCGGCCGCGCCGGTTCAACGATTACGCCATCCGGGGCCATATTTTGCAGCGCCTGCAAGTGTCCGGGCGGCGCATTGCCGCCGACCAGTAACCGCCACACCCTGTGTCCCGCCTGTTTTGACAGTGCACGGGCCTGTAGTGCGGCTGTCATTAATGCAGCGCCGACGGCGCCGCCTCCGGCAGATATGGTTACTTCGTTACGTCCGGCAAGGCCACTATGTGCGTGCGCTGTGTCTGCGGTCACATAGCCCGTGTAAATTAATTTTTCTCCGAGTTGCAAAGCCGCCGGATAACTTGCTTCAAGGGGCATGAAACGGGCGTCCCCATGCACCAGCACGAAATCAAAATAATCTCGCGCCCTGGCGATGGCCTCATCCGTGCGGCCGGGTTTATCCGATGGGACAAGTATATCGCGCACGGAACACAGGATCAGCGGGGCGGGTTTGCGCAGATTTGCCGCTTCCAGCAAAGGCATCAGTTCAAAGCCAAACTGGCGCCGGCCAAACGGGAACATCTCGATCAGCAGCGCATCGGGCGCGCACTCGGAAAACGCTCGCAGCAACGCCATTTTGCGCCGTTCCCGCCACGGCCCGTCAATGGGGTTTCCGGTATCATCAAGCAGCTGTGAAAATTCAGCGTCCGCCGCGCGCACTGGCGCAAGCTGGATTATCGCAGCGCCCTGCATATCGCCATGGGGATAGGGCATGCCGCCGCTGACGAGTGTTACCGCCATGCCGGCATTTTGCAGATGCCGCGATAAACGCAGGGCGCGCTCCATATGACCGATGCCCAGCAGGTGCTGCACATAAAACATTATCCGTTTACCGGAGGATTTATCACCCATGTTTCGGCTCTAGCGTAATATTCAGGGCAACCGGAACGACGACGCCTGTGGGGCTTGCGTCAAACAGGTGCGCTGCCGCCCAGTCCAGTTTAACGGGGGGTTTGCCCAGCATGTCCCAGTCATAGGCCAGCGCGAGCGCGGCGCGGATCACACCCTTGTGGGTCAGCGCCGTTACCGGGCGGCCCGGATTGGCAATGTCCCCGAACCAGGATTTCAACCGCACCTGAACATCAGCGGGAGATTCGCCGCCGGGCGGACGGAAATGCAGACCCCGATCTTCGTTTTCCTGCATGGCGCCGCCCAGACGGGCGCGCAGGCCGCACAGGGTTTCACCTTCCCATTCACCCCAGTCCATTTCGGTCAGGCGCGGTTCTATCCGGAACGCGCCGGGTCCGAGCAGCCGCGCAGATTCTATCGCACGGCCAAGCGGACTGACATGCCAGCGGCTGGCGCGAAACGCAACCGGCGCACGCAGGGATCGAAGGGCAATACAACTTTCTTCGCTCAGAGGTATATCGGCGCGCCCCTGCATACGGCGTTCGGCGTTCCATTGGGTCTCGCCATGACGGATAAAGGCGACAAATGTCATGGCGAAATCATCCCCGGCGCCATAGCCGCGACCACCAGCCGGGTGTGGCGCCGCGCTGGTCCCGAAGCAGGGCTGTCAACCCGGCGTTCAGAATTATGGCGGCCTTTTCCATGCTGCGCATATTGCCAACGAAGCGTTTTCCGGTTTCGCCCATGGCGCGCCGGGCGTCCGCGTCGCCGATCAGAAAATCAATCACGCCGGCAAAGGCCTCGGCGTCGCCTTCCGGGGTAAGAAAGCCGGTCTGGCCATCCAGGATCACATCGGTCACGCCGCGCACCTTGCCTGCGACGACCGGCAATCCGGACGCCTGCGCTTCAAGCAGCGCCATGCCATAGGCTTCGCCAGCGGCGGGCCAGACATAGATATCGGCGCCGGCGTATAATTTTGGCATTTCAATCCGGGCGCGCGCCCCCAGAAAACGCACTTTTTCGGGGCCCAGCCGCGCAAATACGGCCTCCACTTCTGTGCGGGCCTGACCGTCCCCGATCACGGTCAGAACCCAGTTTTGCCGCTGCGCCAGCGCCAGGTAATCCGCCAATCTGCGATAGCT
>JBEBFX010000071.1:0-14804 GCA_040081735.1 Alphaproteobacteria bacterium
CGCGGGATGGCGCCAGTCCGCGCCGGCAACCCAGCGCCACCAGTGCGCATCTTCCAGCCCGGGCACGCTGAAAACCGCAGACCCCGGCAGCAGCATTTCGGGCAGCGCGCCGGATATTCTGGGTGGCGCGCGTTCGGCCACGGTCACATCTCCCGTGGCCTTTACAAATTTCGCGAACTCGGCGTTGGTTGTCTCAAAGGCGTCGATCCAGAAGTCGTCCACCTGCTCCAGATGGGCAGGGCCTTCTTCCGGATAATAGGGGTCTTCCCCCATGGTGAATACGCCGCCCTGAATGCGGATCATCTGCATTGCCGCACTATCATGGCAGGCTTTGGGTGCGGACGCCTCCGGTTTGCACGCGCCGAGCAGGAGCAGCGTGATCAAAACCAGACATCGCATAATACGAATTCCGGGACCCGAGGGACCGGGCTAACCGGTTTTCACAAATCGGCTGCCGGGGGCGGGCGGCGCTTCCGGCGGCCCGGCGAAGCACTGGGCGATTGACATCCACTGCCGGGCGGTTGGCCCAACCATCTTCAGGTCTGTGTCTGCAATATTGCGCACCTGCGCCGCGACCTGGCAGAATTGCGTCGCGCTGCCTTCGATCAGATTATCTTCGGACGCCGCAAACCATTTCCACAGCGCGCCGGAAGGTAATGTCAGCCGGACATGCGGGGGCGCTTCGGGAACCGGCAAACCACGAATTGAATAACACCAGCCAAACGTATTGACGGCAAGCGTGGCGATATTCTTTATCCGGTCGCCATCCACGCGATGGATACCGAGCAAATCATAAACAGCCTGGCTATGGGCCCAGGTTTCCATCTGGCGGGCGGTGATGCTGGATCGCACGCTCATATCCGGACCCAGCCATTTGACGCGATGTTTGGGGTCCGCAATTGCAAAACGCGCCGCCATGCCCGTATAGAAATCGCGCCACGCCGCCAGCAGCGCACGCCCGGATAATCCCTGCCGCCATTGTTTCTCGAATTCGCGAATTGACTGGCCCTGGCGCATTGCCCCGTTGACCTGCCGGGCCAGCGCGTCGAAGGCATCGGCGTCATGAAGCCCGGCATCGGCGGCAAAGTTCCATGTATGCAGGTGCCCCAGCACATCATTGATGGTCCAGCCCTTGAACTGACCCTCGCGGGCAAAATCCGCATCGCCGAGGGGCGCCAGAATAGTGTGGAGCGCGTCGCTTTCAGCGCAAAAATCAGCCGGTTGCTCGAACATGCAAGTATGATTTCCCTTCAGAATGAGCCAGCGCCTATTGTAGCGATCCGGGCAAACCGGTACAAATACTGACGCCTGATCCGGATACAATATATCCAAATTTGTTTTCATCATACCCCAAGAACAGGAATGCAATCCCATGAAATCCCTGCTGATCGCCAATCGCGGCGAAATCGCGATCCGGGTGGCGCGCGCCGCTGCGGAACTTGGCGTCCGGACCATATCGGTCTATTCCACCGATGACGCGCAATCGCTGCATGTGCGCAAAACCGACGACAGCTTTGCGCTTTCCGCCTCCGGACCGGCGGCCTATCTTGATATTGCAGGCATTATTGCGGCGGCAAAACAAACCGGCGCCGAGGCGATCCATCCGGGTTACGGTTTTCTGAGTGAGAACGCCGCCTTTGCAGTTGCCTGCCATGCCGCCGGACTGATCTTCGTCGGTCCCGATGCTGGCACGCTGGAGCTGTTCGGCAACAAATCCAGCGCCAAGGCGCTGGCCAAAGACTGTGGCGTTCCCCTGGCGGAAGGCGTCAGCGGCCCTGCCAGCGTGAAAGATATCACTTCATTTTTCGTCAGCCTTGGCCCCAGCGGCGCGGTGATGATCAAGGCGGTCGCCGGCGGCGGCGGTCGCGGCATGCGGGCGGTTCTGGCGGCCTCTGAAATTGCGGAGGCCTATGCCCGCTGCCAGTCCGAGGCGCTGGCGTTTTTTGGAAGCGCGGATGTCTACGCGGAACGTCTGCTGCGCGCGCCGCGTCATATCGAAGTGCAGATCATCGGCGACGGCAGCGGCGCCGTCAGCCATGTGTGGGAACGCGAATGCACCCTGCAACGCCGCCATCAGAAACTGGTCGAGATTGCGCCCAGCCCCAGTCTTTCACCCGGCCTGCGCAAACGCATTCTGGAAGCCGCCGTTCTGATGGCAACTCAGGCGCGCTACCGCGGCCTCGGCACCTTCGAGTTTCTGGTTGAAGGGGATGAGTTTATTTTCATCGAATGCAATGCCCGTTTGCAGGTCGAACATACAGTCACTGAAGAAGTCACCGGTATTGATCTGGTGGCGGCGCAATTGCGGATCGCGTCAGGCGAAACCCTTGCGGGGCTGGGATTAACCCAGGACCGCATCCCCGCCCCCGCCGGATACGCCATGCAGTTGCGCATCAATATGGAAACCATGAGCCCCACCGGGCAGGCCCAGCCGACGGGCGGAATCGTGCGGGTGTTTGAGCCGCCCTCCGGGCGCGGCGTCCGGGTGGATAGTTTCGGTTATGCAGGCTACGCCACCAGCGCCAGTTTTGATTCATTGCTGGCCAAGCTGATCGTGCATGGGGTGTCGCCAGATTATGGGGTCACCGTGGCGAAAGCCTATCGCGCATTGTGCGAATTTCGCATCGAAGGCGTTGCGACCAATGCCGGTTTCCTGCGCAATCTGTTGCGCCATCCCGATGTGATCGCCAACAACGTCACGACAACGTTCATCGAATCTCGAATCGGTGAAGTTTTCTCATCCTCCGATGCGCCCCACCATGATCTGTTTTTTTCAGATACCGGCGGCGCCGCATTGACCCAGGGCGTTGCAGCTATGGCGCCCCCCGGCACTGTCGCGGTGGCGGCGCCTATGTCCGCGCGTATCGTCAGCGTTGACGTGCAGCCAGGACAACAGATCAGAACGGGCCAGCAGGTTGCTGTGATCGAGGCCATGAAGGCGGAGCTGGTGGTCAACGCCAGCGTCACCGGCATCGTGCGCCAGATACTGGCCGTGACCGGCGCGCAGATTCTTGATGGCCACCCCCTGGTGTTTATCGAGCCGATGGACCTTGGGGAATCCGATGATGGCGCCATTGCCGAGATTGATCTGGATGCGATCCGCCCGGATCTGGCCGAGGTGATTGAGCGTCACAGAATATTGATGGATGACGCGCGTCCCGAAGCAGTGGCGCGGCGGCGCAAAACCAACAGCCGCACGGCGCGCGAAAATATCGATGATCTGGTGGACCCGGGCAGCTTTGTCGAATATGGCGGACTGATCCTGGCGATGCAGCGAAACCGGCGCACCATGGATGAATTGATAAAGATCAGCCCCGCCGACGGTTTTGTAGCCGGCATGGCCAGCGTCAATGGCGGCAACTTTGATGAGGAGAAATCCCGCTGCATGGTGCTGGCGTATGATTACATGGTGTTTGCAGGCACCCAGGGATTTATGGCGCACCGTAAAAAGGACCGGATGTTCGAGCTGGCCTACAAATTAAGGGTGCCGCTGATCCTGTTCAGTGAAGGCGGCGGCGGGCGCCCCGGCGATAATGATTATGTCGGTTCCGGCGGGCTGGAGCTGCGCAGCTTCTGGCATTTCGCCCGGCTAAGCGGGCTGATCCCGATGATTGGCATCAATTCGGGCCGCTGTTTTGCAGGCAATGCAGCCTTGCTTGGCTGCTGTGACGTTATCATCGCCACCAGAAATTCCAACATCGGCATGGCCGGCCCCGCGATGATCGAGGGCGGCGGCCTGGGGGTGTTTACACCCGAAGACATCGGTCCGGTTTCCGTGCAGGAACCCAATGGGGTGATTGACATACTCGTCGAGGACGAGGCCGAGGCAGTTGCTGTCGCCAAAAAATATCTGTCCTATTTCCAGGGGCCGGTCAAGCAATGGTCTTGCGCCGATCAACGCAAATTGCGTCCGCTGGTGCCTGAAAACCGGTTGCGCGCCTATGATTACCGGGAAGTGCTGAACACATTGGCGGATACGGATTCGGTGCTGGAGCTGCGCAGGAATTTCGGCGCCGGCATGCTGACCGCTTTCGCCCGGATCGAGGGCCGGCCCATCGGCGTGATTGCGAATAACCCGCTGCATCTTGGGGGCGCCGTGGATGCGCCCGGCGCCGACAAGGCGGCCCGCTTCATGCAATTATGCGACGCTTTCGACATTCCGCTGCTGGTGCTGTGCGACACGCCAGGCTTTATGGTTGGCCCCGAAAGCGAGAAAACCGCAACGGTGCGGCATTTCTCGCGCATGTTCATTACGGCCAGCACCATGGATGTGCCGCTGTTCACCGTTGTGCTGCGCAAGGCCTACGGGCTGGGCGCCATCGCCATGGCGGGCGGCTATATGAATATCGGCAATTTGGTGGTGTCCTGGCCGACGGGCGAGGTTGGGCCGATGGGTCTGGAAGGGGCGGTGCATCTGGCGTTCCGCAACGAGCTGGCGGCGATCGAAGACCCGGACGCCAGACAGGCGCTTTATCAAAAGCTGGTGGACAAGATGTACGACAATGGCAAAGCCATGAACGCCGCCAATTTCATGGAGATTGATGACGTGATCGATCCGGCGGACACGCGCAAATGGATCATGCAGGGCCTGCGCAACAGCCCCGCGCCCTTGCCGCGCGCCGGCAAGAAACGCCCAATGGTGGATGCATGGTGAGCGAGTACGGCAGCTTGACGATTTTACATCGCATCAACTAACTCCCAGTGTCACCCCGCACGTGTTGCGGGGTCCAGGAACAAAAACACCGGTCTTTCCTTGTGTCTCCTGGCCCCCCTGAGTTCACGACTCAAGTGCAACACCCTACAAAGGTGATGCAATGGAAACCAGCCATGGCATTCCCGCCCGGTGCCGGTAAAGCACCGCATCAACAAACAAACGATTGTCTTTGGCCGTTACCCCAACACTGTCTTCGCGCCCCGGCAGAAAATCCTTGATCCGCTCCCACCCGCAGCGCCAGCGCTTGCGCGGCGTGTTGATCATCGCGCAGTGCATAACGTCTTGTCGTTGGCCGGCCCCTCCACTCTGGCCAACCCCTTATGAATCACACATACTACCGTTTGGGAATTCTCTAATTGAGGATACGCCCCAGGTTCCGTTTCAGGAGTAGTAATTTTCTCATGCATCCATTGACAAAACTGGGCCTTGATCTTGGCCCGCTGCTGGTTTTTTTTGGCGTCAACGCCGCCTACGGGATTTTTCCGGCCACCGCTGCGTTTATGGTGGCGATTGTGGCGTCCCTTGCGGCCACATGGACAATGGTGCGTGAAATTCCGCCCATGCCGTTGATCACGGCGGTATTCGTTCTGGTTTTCGGGGGGCTGACCCTGTATCTGAACAATGATATTTTTATCAAGCTGAAACCGACCATCGTCAACAGCCTGTTTGCTGTAATATTATTCAGCGGGCTTGCGCGGCGGCAATCGCTGTTGAAACCACTGCTGCAATCGGTGATGGATCTGACGGCGGAAGGCTGGCGGCAGCTGACCTGGCGCTGGGCATGGTTTTTTGTCGTGCTTGCGATACTGAACGAACTGGTGTGGCGCAATTTTTCAACGGATTTCTGGATCAGTTTCAAACTGTTCGGCACCCTGCCGCTGACGATTGTTTTCGGGGCAGCCCAAATCGGGTTGATGCGCCGTTATGCGCCGCCTGCGGATAAAATTCTGGCAGGGGGCACGGAGTAGACGGATGTTGCCGTCAGGAACCTGGCTTTTGCTCGGCGCCCTGAATGGCCTGGTGGCAGTGGCCGCCGGGGCGTTTGGCGCGCACGGCCTTGAAGGCCGCGTACCGCCCTCCGATCTGGCGGCATTCCGGACGGCGGCCAGCTATCATATGTATCACGCGCTGGCATTGCTGGCGGTGGGGTGGCGGGCCGAATCGGAACCGGGCGCCCGCTCAGTTGCTGTGGCGGGCTGGAGTTTTTCCCTTGGAATTGCGCTTTTCTGCGGCTCGCTTTATGTGTTGGGGGCCTTTGGATCGCGGGCGCTGGTGCTGCTGACCCCGCTGGGGGGTGTGGCGTTTATGATTGGCTGGGGGGCGCTGGCCTGGGCGGTATCGGGCAAATCCAGGACATAGGGAAATATCAATCTTTAGTTGCTTAATATTTTATTGCGTATTTATACGTGTGATTCTATTCTGCCTGCGGTTCAGACTTATCTCGAACACAGGAGCAGGCAATGCGCAGGCCCGTTAGTCCAGTGACCGAGCGTCTCGCAGATATAGGCGGCCAGCTGCAGAAACTTCGCTGGGACGCGCTGGACGCAGGGATGCCTGATATTGCAGGTGATATCGCCCATGCCATTGAGGCCGTGGCCTGGGCTGCGGGAATTTATTCGGTGGGAGCCAATATCGTAGATCGGCCGGGCGGGCAGCACGCCAGGCCGCCAGATATGTCAGAGCCGGAGACTGTTCACTCCGGCCGCACCACAAATGCGGCCTGAACCCTACTGACCCTGCAGCTTATAAGTATGTTCTGTCTTCCACAGACGGTCTGAAATTTCAAGATCTTTAGGGGCGAGTTTATTTGCCTCGTGCAGATCGGCCAGGGTTTTTTCCTTATTCCCGGCCTGATAATGCGCCATGCTCCGTTGCAAATAAGTTTTTGCCAGCGGTTGATAGCCCATCGCGATTAATCTATCAAAATCGGCTATCGCGGCAGGGTATTGTTTCAGCTGCCGCCGGGCGATCGCCCTGGTATAGAGCGCCTCGCTATCATCCGGCTTCAGTTTAAGGATAGCGTCAAAGTCTTCCAGGGCTCTGCCTGGCTGATTATCCTGCAACAGGGTCTGCCCCCTGTTAAACAGGGCGACGATCATCTGGTCGTCTGACAGCCCGCCAATGCGGATGGCCAGGTCGCAATTGGCCATCCGGATAATGACATTTGCGGACTCGCCCAGACATAATTCATATTCAGCCTGTCCCGCAGCAGCAGTTGTGGCCGAGAACAGCAATACCGCTATCGCGATGTGTGAACCCAATTTCATGCTTAACTCCACTGGCTAGTACTGTACCCGTTGCGTAGTCCCGCCATCGACAATAAGATTAACCCCGGTGATAAAACTGGCAGCCGGACTGGCCAGAAACACAGCGGCATTCGCCACCTCTTCCGGGGTCGCCATGCGGCCCATTGGATTTCGCGCCACGGTTTCATCGAAGCGTTTCGGCGCTGCCTTTTGAACCTGATGCCATACACCGCCCTCAAAGAACACTGCGCCGGGCGAAACGGTGTTGGCGCGGATATTCTGGGGGCCAAGGGAATGCGCCAGGCCGCTGACATAATGCACCAGCGCGGCTTTAAGTGCGCCATAAGGCTGCGGGCCTGCGTTACCCGACACGGCGGCGATAGAACCGATGACAACAATGGACCCGGCGGCTGATTTTTGCAGATAGGGCATCGCCGCATCGACGGTGCGCAGGGTGCCCAGAATATCCACCTGATAGCTGGCGTCCCAGTCTTTCTGCCGCATCTGCACGGCCATGGCGCTAACATTCTGAATCAGGATATCAAGTCCGCCGAAAGCCTGGGCCGCGCCGTCGATGGCGGCCTTGAGGTCGGCGCCGTCGCTTTTTAAATCGGCGGGCGCGCCATACGCCCTGGCCCCCAGGGCCTGCAATTCCGCCACGGTTTCATTCACAGCGCCCGCATCACGGGCGCAGATGCCGACATCGGCGCCCTCGGCTGCGAGCAGGCGCGCAATCCGCAGGCCTATGCCCCGGCTGGCCCCGGTCACAAATGCTTTTTTTCCCTTCAGTCCCAGATCCACAACCGTCTCCCCAATTTTGATTTGTCATTTGCTAATTAACCATTTTGGAGTAAACCCGGAAACATAGTAACAAGAATCTTTATGGGGTTAATTTCCCGGCGCAATTAGATAAATCGGTGCGGACGAAGCCATGCTTCCAATTACGCTGCTGCATATATTTCCAACCTTTGCCATTGGCGGCGCGCAATCCAGAACGGCTGCGCTTGCCAACGCCTGGGGCCGGAAATACCGCCATGTCATTGTTGCGATGGACGGCGTGTATGACTGTGCCGAAAAATTTGATTCCAGTGTGGATTTTGAATTGCGGCGGCTGGATTTTGTCAAGGGGGCCACCCGGGAAAATATCCTTCTGTTCTGGAACAGGCTGAAAGAGTGGCGGCCGGATTTACTGCTGACCTATAATTTTGGCGCCATCGAGTGGATGCTGGCGAATTTTTTTGCGCAACACCCGCAAATTCATATCGAGGACGGCTTCGGCCCGGATGAGGCGGATGGCCGGCAATTGCCGCGCCGTGTATGGCTGCGCCGCGCCGGTTTCATGCTGGGCAAGCATCTGATCGTGCCATCCACTACGCTGCATAGCCTTGCCCTGCAGGATTGGCTGCTGCCTGCGCGTAAGGTCAGTTTTATTCCCAATGGCATTGATTGTGACCGCTTTGCCGCAAACGGGGCCGGCCCCGAAGGCCCATTTTTTCCCCGGGGCGAGGATGAGATCATCATCGGCGCGCTGGGGGCGCTACGGGCTGAAAAAAATCTGCCCCGGCTGGTGCGCGCATTCGCCATGATCGGCGGTTATCCGAACGCGCGCCTGGTGATAGTTGGATCGGGCCCGGCGGAAGATGACGCCAGACGTCAGGCGCAGGAACTGGGCATAAGCCATCGCGTTACATTTACCGGGCATATTGCAAATCCCGAACGCGCATACCGCCTGTTCGATATTTTTGCCTTGTCGTCGGATACGGAACAGATGCCGCTTGGCATGCTGGAGGCAATGGCCGCAGGGCTGCCTGTCGCCGCCGTGGATGTCGGCGATGTGAAGCGCATGCTGCCGCTGGAATGCACGCCCTATGTCTATGGCTGTTTTGATGATGAACTTGCGAATTCCATGACGCGATTATGCGCGGACGCAGAACTTCGCAGATCACTCGGCGCCGCAAACGCCCGCCATGCGCGCAAACATTACAGCCTGGCCCGCATGTGCAGTGATTATGATGAAATCTTCATGCGCACGGCCCGGAATAATAATCTGGAAATTTAAGCGGCGTTAACGTCCAGGGCATAGCCCGCCCCGCGCACGGTGCGGATAATATCGGGCGCCCCATCAACCTCAAGCGCCATGCGCAAGCGGCGGATATGAACATCGACTGTCCTGCTTTCGACGTAGACATCACGGCCCCAGACCTGATCCAGCAATTGTTCACGGCTGTAAACCCGTCCCGGCCGTTCCAGCAGGAAACGCAGCATGCGAAACTCTGTAGGCCCAAGCTGAAGCGAAATATTATCCCGGCTGACCCTGTGGCTGGCGACATCCATGACAATGCCGCCATAACTTAACTGCTCGCCGTTTAATGCGGGGCGCGCCCGGCGCAGCAGGGCGCGAATGCGCGCGATCAGCTCCGCCTGGGAAAACGGCTTCACCAGATAATCGTCGGCCCCGGTTTCCAGTCCGCGCACCCGGTCACTTTCCTCGCCGCGCGCCGTCAGCATGATCACCGGCAGGGACCTGGTTTCCGCGCGCGAACGGATGCGGCGGCAAACCTCGATGCCGGAAAGTTCCGGCAGCATCCAGTCAAGGATCACCAGATCGGGCATCTCCTCGTCCACCAGCGCCAGGGCGGACGCCCCATCGGTCGCCACCACCGTTCTGAAATCCGCAGATTCCATATTATAACGCAGCAATTCCATCTGGGCTGGCTCATCCTCGGCAATGAGAATAAGTGGTTTCATCAGATTGTATCTCCCGGATTGACCAGCGTTGAGCTGGACAGGTCGCTTTTGACCCTTTCCTCACCAAATTTTTCTCCGGCGACCAGAAAATGCACGTTCTCGGAAATATTGGTGACATGATCGCCGATACGTTCAATATTCTTGGCGATGAACAGCAAATGCGTGCAGGCCGTAATGTTGCGGGGGTCTTCCATCATATAGGTCAGCAATTCCCGGAACAGGCTGGTGTGCATCTGATCAACATCATTATCGCGTTCCCGGACTTCTTCGGCTTTTATAATATCCCTGTTCAGATAGGCGTCTATGACGTTGCTGATCATGCTGCCGGCGATGTTGCCCATCCGGACAATGGTATTGGCCTGATTGGTTACCGCGGGCGCCTGCAGGAGGGTAAGCGTACGCTTGGCCACATTCTTTGCATAGTCGCCAATGCGTTCCAGCTCCGCTGAAACTTTCAGCGCCACAATAACGGAACGCAAATCAACCGCCTTGGGCTGGCGCAACGCCAGCATGCGCAAGACTTGCGTATCGATGTCAACTTCCAGCGCGTCGATGCGCGCATCCTGAATGATTACGGATGACGCCAGCATCTCATCGCGTTTGGAGAGCGCGGTGACAGCGTCGGAGAGCTGGCTTTCGGCAAGCCCGCCCATCTCCGCGATCATGTTGACGAGCTGGTTCAGCTCGTCATCGAATGACTTGACGATATGTTCAGAAACCATGTGTTCTTCTCCCTGCGGAATATCTGGAATTAGCCTATGCGCCCAGTGATATAGGCTTGGGTGCGGGGATCTTTCGGATTGGTGAAAATCTGTTCGGTGGGGCCGGCCTCGACCAGTTCACCCATATGAAAAAAAGCCGTCTGCTGGGAAACCCGCGCTGCCTGCTGCATGGAATGGGTGACAATCACGATGGTGAAGCGGGTACGCAGCTCGTCGATCAGCTCTTCAACCCTGGCCGTGGCGATGGGATCAAGCGCCGAACACGGCTCATCCATTAAAATAAGCTCGGGCTTGACGGCGATGGCGCGCGCAATGCACAAGCGCTGCTGCTGACCGCCCGACAGGCCGGTGCCGGGCGAATCCAGGCGGTCCTTGACCTCGTTGATCAGCCCGGCGCGGGTTAAACTGTCTATGACAATTTGGTCCATGTCAGTTTTGCTGGCGGCCATGCCGTGGATGCGAGGGCCGTAGGCGACATTTTCATAGATCGATTTGGGAAACGGGTTGGGCTTTTGAAACACCATGCCAACGCGCGCGCGTAACTGGACGACGTCCTGGCTTTTCGAGTTTATTTCCACGCCGTCGATGGTGATGCTGCCTTCAACCCGGCATCCGTCGATAATATCGTTCATACGGTTGATGCAGCGTAAAAATGTTGTCTTGCCGCAGCCCGACGGGCCGATGAGCGAGGTAACGTGATGCTCCGGGATGTCGATATTGATGCCCGCCAACGCCTGTTTGGCGCCATAGAAAACCTTGACATCGCGCGCCTGCGCCTTGATTGGCGCGCTTGCCAGCGTTTCGGATAATTTTAAGGCCTGACTCATTTTAAGTTCCTTGCGAACGTTACCATTTCTGTTCAAATCTGCGGCGCAACAGCACGGCGATCAAATTCATGACAATGAGGAAAGTCAAAAGCACCATGATGCCCGCCGCCATCTTGGCGACAAAGGCGCGTTCCGGACTATCGGCCCACAGATAAATCTGCACCGGCAATACGGTTGCAGGATCGAAGATGCCCTCGGGAACATCGGCTATAAACGCCACCATTCCGATCATCAGCAGCGGCGCCGTTTCACCCAGCGCGCGCGCCATGCCAAGAATGGCGCCCGTCATCATGCCGGGGGCGGCAAGCGGAATGACATGATGAAGCGCCGTCTGCATGGGCGATGCGCCCACGGCGAGGGCCGCTTCGCGGATGGATGGAGGTATCGCCAGTATCGCCGCCCGCGCTGCAATGATAATCGTCGGCAGGGTCATCAGCGCCAGCACAATGCCGCCGACCAGCGGCGCCGAACGCGGCATTTGCAGGAAGTTGAGAAATACCGCCAACCCAAGCAGACCGAACACAATCGACGGCACCGCCGCCAGATTGTTGATGTTCACTTCGATCAGCTCGGTAATCGTATTCTTGGGGGCAAATTCCTGCAGGTAGAGCGCCGCCATAATCCCGATGGGAAACGACAAAACCATTGTCACCACCAGGGTATAGAACGAACCGGTGACAGCGCCCCATATGCCGGCGGTTTCCGGTTCACGGGAATCGCCGGTCGTGAGAAACGCCGTATTGAAGCGCAATTCCGCATCGTCTCTGGCGGCGATCTGGCCTGCCCAGTCCATTTGCAGATTACTTAACTGGCGTTCGGCTTCCGGCATATCACGGGTAATATCGCCTTTGATAAACAGATCCATGTCATCCGACGCCATCAGCCATACTTCTGACTTCGAACCAATCAGGCCGGGGTTTGCCATCACCTGTTCGCGCAGGCTGTCTTCCGCGCCCCGGCTGATCAAACCGAAAAGCTGGCGTTGTTCGCGCCGGTCCTTGACGGCGGGAAACAGTTCCCGCAGCGAGGATTTTACGAGGGCGGAATAATCGGCCGTCCGCAGCGTGTTCAAATCGGTCTTGCCATTTGCGCTGATAACCTGCGGGTCGAAAAATATATCCAGCTTCATGAATGTCTGGCGGAACGCGCTGTGGCCAATCACGATAATGCTGATCAGCATGGCGCCAAGAAAAAACAATGCTGTCGCCGTCGCCAAAATCCCGTACAGGCGAAATCGGGTCTCCGCGCCATATCGCTTGCGCAGCAGGGCGGCATAGGCGGCGGCCTTAGTATCCAGTGATGAACCGGCGGGACTGTCAGTCATATTTTTCACGATATTTCTTTACGACCCGCAGGGCCGTTATGTTGAGGACAAGCGTGACGAAGAACAGCACCAATCCGAGGGCGAACGCAGCAAGGGTCTTGGGGCTGTCAAATTCCTGATCACCGGTGAGCAGGCCGACAATCTGCACCGTAATGGTCGTGACCGCGGCAAACGGATTGGCCGTCAAATTCGCGGCCAGGCCCGCCGCCATCACCACGATCATGGTCTCGCCGATGGCGCGCGAAGCCGCAAGCAGCATGGCCGAGACGATGCCGGGCAGGGCCGCGGGCAGAACGACTTTGGTGATGGTTTCCGATTGCGTGGCGCCCATACTGTAGGAGGCTTCGCGAAGCGCTTTGGGAACCGAGGTGATCACATCATCCGACAGCGAGGATACGATGGGGATAATCATAACCCCCATGACAAGCCCCGCCGCCAGCGCACTTTCGGATGAAATTCCTATCCCCATAAATCCGCCCGCGTCCCGCAGCATCGGGGCGACAATCAGCGCGGCAAAAAAACCGTAGATCACGGTGGGGACGCCCGCCAGAATTTCCAGCAGCGGTTTGACCACGTCGCGCACCGTCTTGCTGGAATATTCGGCAAGGTATATGGCGCCAAACAGCCCGATCGGCCCCGCCGTCAGAAGTGAAATCAGACTGATCAGGGCCGTGCCCGTAAACAGCGGCACGGCGCCAAAACTGCCCGAAGATCCCACCTGATCGGAACGCATCGCGGTTTGCGGATGCCATTCAAGACCAAACAGAAATTCCGTAACCGGAACCTTTTCAAAAAAACGTAATGATTCAAATAATAGAGAAAGCACGATCCCGACCGTCGTCGCGATCGCCAGTAACGAGCTGACGACCAGCAGCATATAAACCGGCCGCTCCCATAACGAACGCAGCCAGCGGCGCCGCGCGAAACTTGCGTCGCTGAAATTTGCAGGCGCTGGCGTCCGGTCCTTATGAAGGACCGGGGCCGAAAGCGCTATCTGATCAGAGTTTGGCATTGGAAACTGTATCGCCATGGACTTTGGCGCGCTCGGAGTCAGGCAGCGGGACCAGGCCCTTGCTCGACAGATATCCATCCGGGCCCCAGGCTTTTTCGCTGATGAATTCAGCAATATACGGCTTCAGGCCGGAGACTGAGTCCAGATGGTCCGCCTTCACGTAAATGAACAGCGGGCGGGAAATCTTGTAGGCGCCGGCCGCTATCATATCGAAATCCGGTTCGATATTTTCAATCAGGCTGCCCTGAACCTTGTCCGAATTCTGTTCCAGGAAGCTGTAACCAAAAACCCCCAGCGCGTTAGGGTTGGCAACCAGCTTCTGTATGATCAGATTGTCGTTTTCGCCGGCGTCAACCCAGCCGCCATCTTCACGTATTGTATGGCAAATCTGCCGGTATTGCGGGTCAAAGGTGCCTTTCAGCGCTTTTACCCAGGGAAAAGTCTGGCAACCGCCCTCCATCGCCAGTTCAACAAATGCGTCGCGGGTGCCGGAGGTCGGCGGCGGGCCCATTACTTCAATCTTGGCGTCCGGCAGGCTTGGGTTGACGTCTTTCCAGGTCTGGTGGGTGTTGGGCGCGGTTTTGCCTTCACTGGTGGGCAATTCTTTCGCCAACGCCTTGTAGATGTCCAGAAGGCTCAGTTTAAACTTTTCAGCGGTACGCGCATTGGCCAGCACGATGCCGTCATAGCCAATCTTGATTTCAATCACCGGTCCGGCGCTGTTGTTGGCGCATTGATCAAGCTCCGACGTCCTGATCTGGCGTGAGGCATTGGCAACGTCGGGGGTATTATCACCGCCGCCCGAGCAGAAAAGTTTGAAACCGCCGCCGGTGCCGGTGCTTTCAACAATCGGGGTTTTCCCGCCGGAAGATTTGCCAACTTCTTCGGCAACTGCCGTAGCAAATGGAAATACAGTAGAAGAACCAACAACTTGAACTTGATCACGCGCTTGAGCAGCACCTGTAAGTGCAGTCGCCGCAAGGGCTGTTGCGATTAAAGACTTTTTAATCATATCAGGGCAATCTCCCAAAAAGTGACTGGCCAGAGCCTTTTGCTCTGGCGACCGGGGTCAACCTAATAAGCGCACAAAACCGTTATATGACATTCAGGTTACATTTATATGACACTCGCCGGGTGAAGGACTAGCAGGCTGCTGAAAAACCCGGAATTGTCATCCTGATGGCGCGTAGAGACCGAAGGATCTCCAGCGT
>JBEBFX010000231.1:0-4077 GCA_040081735.1 Alphaproteobacteria bacterium
GTAATATACGTTTATGATTGACCTCGCACGCATCGAAGGCTTTGACTGGGACGGCGGCAACCAGCGCAAGAGCGCTGACAAACACGGCGTCAGCCAGGCCGAAGCCGAGCAGGTTTTTTTTAACAGCCCTCTTTTGCTTTTGGAGGACATCAGGCACGCTATGATTGAACCAAGGTTTCATGCCCTGGGCCACACTGATGATGGCCGCCTTTTGCACATCACTTTCACATTGCGCGAGGAGAACCACTTGATCCGCGTGATCTCGGCACGCGACATGCACCGCTCGGAACGAACCCGCTATGCGCAAGAAACTTAAACCAATTCCCGCTTTCCGCGATGAGGCGGAAGAGCGCCGGTTTTGGGAGACGCACGATTCCGCCGATTATGTGGACTGGCGTCAGGCCATGCCTGCCCGGCTGCCCAATCTCAAGCCCTCGACGACGGCAATATCGCTGCGTCTGCCCCTGAGCCTGCTGGAGCGCATCAAAATCGCCGCCAACAAACGCGACATGCCTTATCAATCCCTGATCAAGGCCTGGCTGACCGAAAAAGCCGATGCGAAGTGACTGACACCGGCATTTAGCGCGTTCCTATTGACTAGTATGTTCTTATTATGTTCTTATGACTCCCCACCTGTTTCAGGGAGCGAGGAACGTGCGGCGGCCTACGGAAATTGAACGTCTATATATTGACTTTGACGGCTTTTTCGCCTCGGTCGAACAGCAGGCGCGCCCGCGCCTGCGCGGCAAGCCGGTGGGGGTGACGCCGTTTGCCGAGTCTGAGCATACCTGCGTCATCGCCTGTTCGGGCGAGGCCAAGCTGCGCGGCGTCAAAAACGTCATGAGCATCGCCGAGGCGCGCGCGCGTTGTCCCGATATTATCCTGGTGCCGCAATCGCCCGATCTGTACCGCCGCGCCCATAATGCGCTGATCTCGGAAATTTCCGCCGTCATTCCCGTGGACGCGATCAAATCCATCGATGAGTTGACCTGCCGGGTGGAAGCCGCCGACCGGGCCGATCCGCAACGCCTTGGCCTGCGCATCAAACAGCGCCTGGCCGATAATATCGGCCCCTATATCCGCTGTTCGATCGGCTTCGGGGCCAACCGGCAACTGGCGAAGATGGCCTGCAAGGCGGGCAAGCCCAACGGCAACATGGTCTGGCGGCCCGAGGACATGCCCGGCCCGCTGCTGGCGTTGCAGCTTGCGGATGTTCCCGGCATTGGCGGGCGCATGGCGCGCCGGCTGGCCCGTGCTGAAATTACCACCATGGCTGATCTGCTGGCCACTCAGCCAAAGCAGATGCGCGGGCTGTGGGGCAATGTCACCGGCGAACGGCTGTGGTATGCGCTGCAGGGTTATGATCTGCAGGCGCAGCCTTCCAGACGCGGCATGTATGGCCATGGCCGGGTGTTGCCGCCGGGGCACCGCACGCTGGATCACGCCCGCGACGCCTCGCGCCTGCTGCTGACCAAGGCGGCGCGGCGCATGCGGCGCGATGGCTGGAATGCGGGGGGCCTGTGGCTGTGGCTGCAAATCCGCGATGGTTCGTGGACCCGCGCCGCCCCGCTGCGCGCGGCTCATGACGATCAGGCGGTGCTGGCGGCGCTGGAAGGTCTGTGGGCCATGGCGCGCAGCCAGCTGCCGCGCAACGCGCGCGTTATCCGGCTGGGGGTGACGCTGCTTGATCTGACCCGCGCCGATGCGCGCCAGCTTGATCTGCTGCTGGATGATGACCGCCTGCGCCGCCGCTGGGAACGCGCGACGGCGGCCATCGACGGCCTTAACCGCAAGCATGGCCGCACCCTGGTCAGCCTTGGCCCATGGACGCCGCCGCCGGGCGGCTATGCCGGCGGCAAGATCAGCTACACCCGTATTCCGCGCGCGGAGGATTTCTGGTGAACTGGGATATTGCGCAGAAAATGCTGATTTCGGAAATCACCACCGAGTACGCCGCGCGTGAGTATGCAATATCCCGCCCGCCCTGAGTGGCGGGTTCGCCAAACAAGACCGTTGACTTTCGAGAGAGCAAGACTATCGGAAGGAATTTCGTTAGTCTTGCTGAAATGGTCAAGACGATAGAAAGATTCGGAGATAAGTAGATGAAAAAAACAAGAATTTCTCGATCTGCGCAATTAGTGCTTGATGACTCGGTTATTTTTGAGGGGGATGCCGCCACGGTTTTAAGCAGGCTTCCGGATCAGTCTATACAGTGCCTTATCACGTCACCGCCATATTGGGGGCTTCGGGATTACAATATCCCGGACCAGATAGGTCTTGAAGACACGATGCCGCAATTTATTAACCGGCTGGTTGGCGTGTTTGCCGAAGCTAAACGGGTTTTGGCGGATGACGGTATCTTCTGGGTCAACATTGGCGATGGATACACTAGTGGGAACCGGGGCTGGAGAGCCCCCGACAAAAAGAACCCTGCCCGAGCCATGGATATAAGACCAGACACACCCGAAGGACTCAAGCCAAAGGATTTACACGGCATTCCCTGGCGTCTGGCTTTCGCCTTACAAGATGATGGCTGGTATCTGCGGGCTGACATCATTTGGCATAAGCCGAACGCCATGCCCGAAAGTGTCAAGGACAGGCCAACCCGAGCACACGAATATCTGTTCATGTTCACCAAATCCGAAAAATATTTTTATGATAGGGAAGCCGTCTTAGAAGAAAATGGACGCAACCGGCGCTCCGTCTGGAATATCAACACACAACCATTTCTCGGCTCACATTTCGCCACTTTCCCCGCTAAGCTGGTTGAGCCATGCATTCTTGCCTCCACGCGGCCCGGTGACTATGTGCTCGATCCATTTTTCGGGTCAGGAACCGTTGGTGTTGTGGCCCAGCGGCTAAACCGGCGGTACGTGGGGATTGAACTTCACCCGAGCTATGTTGAATTAGCCGCGAACCGGCTGAAAGCCAGTGAACAGGCCGTCGTGAAAATTGCTGCATGACATATAAAATACCGCCCCCCGATTTGCAGGTTGATTTCTCTCTTGCCCTTGCCGGGATCAGGAACCTTCTTCTTCAGGATGCGCTAGTCGCGACGGTTAAAATGCTCGACATCACAGAGATTGACAAGCAACTTGCAGCTATTGTGCCGAAAGAAAACCTTGCGGCACTTGCCGGTCACGGCCTGCGCGGGGAGCTATTGTTTCCAGTTCCACTCATGCTTGAATCCAATCCGCGCCTTTTGGGTTATTACCGTTTGCTCTACGGTTTCAGCCAGAAGGAGTTTTATACATCGGCAACCGGAGTGGGGCGCTTTAAGTCGATGGAAAAGAAAGGAACCGTCACGCGCGCGATCCGTGCGGAAATAGCAGGCCTATGTAGGGCGATGATTCCGGCTGGAAGCACCTTGCTTGATGGACTTGGAGCGGGTCGGATTACCCGCGAACTGCTGGATGATTTGACGTTGCTCACACTCGGGCCGCAGCTACGCGGCGGGGCTAATGTCAAAAAAGGGGCTGCCGGAATTATCAAGGTCTTTGGAGCCATTCATGGCATCGTGCAGAGCGCCGTCACAAAAGCTGCTCCTACGCGCATCGAAATTCATAATGCCGCCGGCCGCATCGTTCTTATTGAGTTCGCACCTGATCCAGACATTATCATCCGGGAAGAAATGGTGGTTGGCCGATACCGGCAATTGATAGCTATCGAAGTCAAGGGCGGGTCTGATTTCTCCAATATCCATAATCGTATCGGCGAGGCGGAAAAGAGCCACCAAAAGGCGCGGGCGGCTGGTTATGTTGAATGCTGGACGGTCGTTAATGTCGATCGTATAGATGTGGCAATGGCGCATAGGGAATCACCTTCGACCAATCGCTTCTATCGTATCTCGGACATCATCGCGGGGCAGGGTGATGAGTATGAAGATTTCAGGAACCGGATTATCTCTTTGACGGGCATTCGCGTGTGATCTGCCCGGAAAATCAAAAAACTTGCTGGACAAATGGGGCAGGGCAAAAAATCAGCGGTTTAGGGAGCGACCCTCAATTAATCTTCCAGATTACGATAGTTGCGGAGGATTTCTGGTGAACTGGAAAACGGATATGAAGCTTTCCGATC
>JBEBFX010000072.1:0-14776 GCA_040081735.1 Alphaproteobacteria bacterium
GGTCAGCGGTTACGTCTACCGTTTTGTGCGCGCAGAACAGGGGCCCGGCCCAAATTATACGGCCCTGCGCGGACAGTTCGAAGTCAGCCGCAATGGCGCGCCCGTGGTCAGCCTGGCGCCCGAAGCCCGCAGCTATCCCACCCCGCCCATGGATACGACCGAAGCCGCTATTTATCCCATGCTGAGCGGGGATCTGTTCGCGGTGATCGGTAATCCGCAGGGCGATAATGGCTGGTCGGCGCGGCTGTATTTCCGGCCCCTGCAATCCTGGATCTGGGCCGGCGCCATCATCATGACCATCGGGGGAATGATATCGCTGAGCGACCGCCGTCATCGGGTGGGCGCCCCGCGGCGCGCCGCAACCCCGTATGCCAGCGGCGCCCCGGCCGCTGTTCCGGCGGAATAGACCTGTGCAGTGGCGCAATTTTATTCCCCTTACCGTCGTCGCGTTATTGGCGGCGGTCCTGTTCGCGGGGCTGGGCCTTGATCCAAAGATCGTGCCGTCGGCCCTGATTGACAAACCTGTCCCGCAATTTGATCTGCCGCCCCTTCCGGGCAAGGAGCCCGGCCTGATCGCCGCCGATCTGGCCAAAGGCGGCATCAGTCTGGTCAATGTCTGGTCATCGTGGTGCGGACCGTGCCGCATCGAACATCCGCAATTGATGGAAATCGCAAAGATGCCGGGCGTTCACATGATCGGCCTGAACTACAAGGATGACCCGGTAAAGGCGCAGGCGTTCCTGGATCAGCTTGGCGATCCATTTGCCACTGTGGGGACCGACCGCACCGGCCGGGTCGCCTTTGAATGGGGGGTCTATGGGGTGCCGGAAACTTTCCTGATTGACGGCGCAGGTCGCATCGTGATGAAACATGTAGGGCCTCTGCGCCCTGAAGATATTCCCGGAAAAATAATTCCCGCCATCGAGGCCGCCAGACAGTGAAACTACGGCTTATCCTTCTAACCATGGCAATCCTGCTGGCAGGTCCCGGTCCGGTCCTGGCCATAGCCGTGGATGTGGCGACCCTGCAGGACCCAATACTTGAGACGCGCGCGCGCGCAATTATGCAGGGTCTGCGCTGTCTGGTGTGCCAAAATCAGTCGATTGAAATTTCCGATGCCGAACTGGCGGGCGATTTACGCCGCATCGTCCGCGAACGGGTTGCTGCGGGGGACACGGATGATCAGGTTCGCGCGCATCTGGTGGCGCGCTATGGGGATTGGGTGCTGATGCGCCCGCCGTTCAAGCTGTCCACCCTGGCCCTGTGGGGCGGACCGCCTGTGCTGCTGATGCTGGGCGGGATTGGCCTGTGGGCAGGTTACCGCCGCAAACAGCCGGAAATCCTGCAGCCCCTGTCTGAAGCAGAAGCGGCCCGCCTGCGCAAACTTGCCGCCGCCAATTAACGCTTATTCAATCTTGCCGGTCTATATCTTGCGGTAATCAAAAAAATATCCGGCAGAGCGCATATGGTTAATGTTCATCCTTCAAGCCTGATAGGCGCACAGGCCTATGCCGCACAGCTGCGCCGTCAATATGGCCAGGAAGAAACTGATCGCGCATTCAATCCCGGGGACCGCCCGGCCGGACGTGCGGACAGGCATGAAAGACGCGCCGCCGCCGTGGCGGACAAAGCATTGGCAGAGGGAAGGAACCCCCTGCCGCATTCCGGGGCAGTCAGCCTTGACACGCCAAACGTGGGCAGTCCGGCGGCGGGAAATCCAACCCTGGACGCTGCAAGGCCCCGGCCCAATCCCCCGGCGCGGCCCTTATTTTCAAGTTCAAATCGTGAAGCGCCAAACCCCAATGCGCAACTCCGCAATACCCGCCCCGGAACGCATCTGGATATTACGATCTAGCAGGCTGCTGAAAAACCCGGAATTATCATCCTGATGGCGCGCAGCGGCTGAAGGATCTCCAGCGTTTATGGCGCCTCTGAGATCCTTCGCACTCGCCGCGCAAGCGCTGGCGCAGCGGGCCGCTCAGGATGACAAAAAGAAGGGGTTTTCAGCAGCCTGCTAGCCCATGTTCGGCGCGCACGCCGGTCAATCTGACAGAGGCCGACTATTTGCGGCCTTTGGCCGCCGCCTTTGCAGGGACCTTGGCGTCGTCCATACGTCCGCCCATCGCCCGCAGGCAGTCCAGCAATATTGCGCGTTTGCCTGCCGGCACAGGCGCTATGACGCGCTTTTCCGCATTGCGGACTTTTGTGGCCGTCGCCGACAACTGGCGCTTGCCTGCGGCGGTAAGGGTTACCGAATTGGCGCGCTGATCGCCTTTTGTGCGTTCGCGGTCCAGCAGGCCATTCGCAATCATGCGGGCGATCATGTCTGCAAGGGTGCTGCGGTCAATGCCCGTCGCAGTAACCAGATCAGTTTGTGTCTGGCCCTCATAGGCTGCAACCGCTGTCAGAACAACGAATTGCCGGGGCGTAAGGCCGCTTAGGCCAACTTCCTGGGTATAGATATTTGCGGCGCGCTGTTCGGCGCGGCGCAGCAGATGGCCGGGGGAATCCGTCAGCACCGGCTTGATCACCATTTTCTTAACAGCCTTCGCCGGTGCAGTGCGCGGTGATGGTTTTTTAGCCTTCGCCGGTTTGGCCATATTGATGCTCAGCCCCCTGATCAAGTTTTATCCGCAGGCGTCATGAAGCGCAAATGCAGCAACAAGCCTAGCGTTATATTACCCGATACACCATAATTTTGTTGGCGGTTTTTATGCAACCGAAATACGCTGGCGGCGTGAAACTTTCTGGAGCCACCGCCGATGAGCAAGGAAATCCACGGGCGCCCCGCCCCTTCGGGTTATGATTTTACGCACAGGAAACCTGACGGCGACGATAAAGAGCGTATGGTCTGTAATGGCTGCGGCTTTGTCAATTACGTCAACCCGAAGATTGTGGTTGGCGCCGTGACCGAATGGGAGGGGAAAATTCTTCTGTGCCGCCGCGCGATCGAACCCCGCATGGGGTACTGGACATTGCCCGCCGGATATATGGAAGAAGGCGAAACCACGGAGCAGGGCGCGCTGCGTGAAGCGCTTGAAGAGGCGAATGCGGATCTGGAAATTCTGTCCCTGCTGGCAGTCTACAGCATTCCCCGCATCAGCCAGGTGCAGCTGATATACAAGGCCCGGCTGTGTTCGCCCGATGTGAGCGCCGGTGTGGAAAGTCTGGAAGTCGCTTTTTTCGGCTGGGACGATATTCCCTGGAAGGAGATCGCGTGTCCCAGCGTCGTTTGGGCGCTTAATCACTATCAACAGGTTCGCGATGTGAAAATGTTCGCGCCCTTCGTTAATCCGGAAGGCGAAAATGGGAACTTCCTCCCGCCGGTTTAATGCGCTAGGCTTAATTCAGCACCTGCGCAAATCTATCCATAACAGGAGGCCGAAATGGCAAGCAACGATCAAATCGTCAAAGATTTCAATGATGCATGGGCCCGTCTGAATGTCGACGAACTCATGAACTATTTTACCGAGGATGCCGTTTATCATAACATTCCAATGCGCCCGGCGGTTGGCACGGCCAGTATCCGCAAGGTCATTACCTCGCTGCTGAAAGGCGTAAACGCCATCAGATTCGAAGTGCATCATCAGATATCCATCGGCAATGTCGTGATGAACGAACGCACCGATTACACCGAAATGGGCGAGAAGAAAATGTCCCTGCCCGTGATGGGCGTGTTCGAATTTGAAAACGGCAAGATCAAGGCCTGGCGCGATTATTTCGACATGGCGACGTTCAGCAACGCCCTCGCCGGCTAACGCGGGCAGCCCGACCGTATTCCGGAGATACAAACCCAGACAAGGAGGCAGCAATGACAACCAGCGAGCAAGTCGTAAATGATTTTATTGCCACTTTCGGAAAGCTCGATCTTGAAGCGCTGATGAGCTTCTTCACCGAGGACGCCGTCTATCACAATATCCCGTGGCCAGCCGCGACAGGGCGCAACGCGATACGCAAGGTGCTGGAAGGCTTTTTCAAGGACATGAGCATGACCGCCGCCAAGTTCGAGGTCCGCTATCAGCTGGCGTCCGGCAATATCGTGATGAATGAACGGGTAGATACGCTCACCATCAACGGCAAGAAAATTTCGCTTCCCGTGACGGGTGTTTTCGAAATCGAAAACGGCAAAATCAAAGCCTGGCGCGACTATTTTGACGCGGCAACGTTTAACGAGGCGATGGCGGCGTAATTCCGCCCCGGCTCTACAGACGTTCTACCGGGTCGCCCATACGGATCTGTCCGCCGCGCACCACCGTGGCGTACAGACCGAAATTGTGTTTCCAGTCCCGCACCAGCGTCCGCATGATCTGCGGCGCTTTGGGCAGCCTGTCCTGGGCATGGGTTGTCATGGAACAGCGCGGCGCATGGCTGTCGGCCATCACCTCGGCCGTCCCAATTTTCATCCGTACACCCACAAGCGATTCTGCCGATAACGGGCTGGCCAGATCATCCAGCACAACATTCGGGCGGAACCGCACGGCTTCCACCTCCGCATCCGGCAGACTGTTCCGTAATTGCTTCAGTTCGGACGCAAGAACAATGGAAATCGTGGAAGCGTCATAATACGTGCCCGGCAAAGTGGCGTTGCGCAACGCTTCGGGCGGCATTTTGGAGAAGTCCGGCATCGCTTCATCCGGCAGCAATCCAAGCATTTCCCTGAAAGTGGCCTCGAGTTTTTCCGGCGCGACTTTGGCGCGGGCGTAATGCGCCGTGTCACTCGCTGGGCGGATGTCAAAAATCGAAAGCTGCCGGCCTACATAAGCGGAAACGCGCGCGCTGCAATCCGGGGCGCCGGCGGTAAAGGTTTCCCCCGTCGGCAGCGATATCCGGGCGCCCAGCACTGCGCCATCCTCAATCAGGGTTGCGGCTATCTGGAGTAAGAGCGGACTGCGCTTGGCGCTGGTGATCTCGTTGCGCTCCATATCCCGGAACGCCCAGTGACGGTCGCCCTTCAGGCCTGAAATAAGCACCTCGGACGCCGTCAACGCCTCGCCGCGCAGGGATTTTACCGGATATCTGAATAATCCGCCGACTGTTCCCATCTTCGCCTGCTGCGCCATCCCGGGGTGCTCCTTCTGATCGTGTTATTTAGGTGTTTTGATCCTCGACACTACAATGTTTAACCCCGGCGGCAAGCGGGCGTTGCCGCCCGCCGCTGTTACTTGTTTGCGGCGAACAGATCCAGGCAACGGCTCTTGGCCTGTCTGGCGCAGGCCTCGTTATAGTCGGTGCGGCGGTCGGACTGAAAACCGTGTCCGGCGTCATAGACATAGACGGGAACCTGCGGGTGCGCCGCCTCGATCCTGCGCACCAGCTCCATCGGAATGCCTTTATCATGTTCGCCAAAATGAAGGATAGTGGGGCATTTCGGCTTCTCGGTGATATGATCGCCGATGCCGCCGCCATAATAGCCCGCCGCCGCCGCGAGGCCTGTGCAGCGGCATGCCGCCACCCAGGCGATCGTGCCGCCGTAGCAATAGCCGGTGACATATACCGGGCCCGCCGTGCGGCCCTTCAGATAATCAATCCCGGTCTGAACATCCGCCATGTTGTTTTCGGTGCTGGTTTTTGCGCGCAAGGCCAGCCCCTTTTGAATGTCTTCCGGGGAATAAGTCGCCTCGAAATTCTTTTCAGCCCGGTCATAAAGTGCGGGCGAAATCACCTCCAGCCCGTCTTTCGCCCAGGCGTCGCAGACATCCTTGATGTGATCGGTGACGCCGAAAATTTCCATCACGCACACCAGGCCGCCCTTGCGCGCGCCCTGGGCTTCGACGTGATAATAATCGATTTCCGCTCCGTCGCCGCTTTTCAGCGTGACCATTTTTCCCAGATGCGCCATGTTCTTATTCTCCCTGATATGATTTTGATCTGCACATCACCATGCCCTGGCCGGTAAAGCGCAACACCAGTTCTCCGTCCTGATTGACCCCTTCATTGGTGCTGCGGATAATGCCCCATCCCGGGCGCGATTTCATCACAAGTTTTTCCGATGTGGTTGCCGAAAATGTGATGGCGTCGCCGGGACGCACAGGCGTTGGCCATATCAGATCGATAAACCCCGGCGAAGGCCCGTTCTGGGGCTTGGGTCCGGGCGCATCATTTTCGGGTTTTTGATATTTCAGAAGCTGTTCATTGCGCTGTCTGATCATCGCCCGCATCCAGCAGGCGACGGTGAACCACCCGCTGGCGATGACGCCGCCGAAATGCGATTGCGCCGCCGCCGCAGGATCAACATGGAACGGCTGCGGATCATATTTGCGCGCGAAAGCGATCATTTCGGCCTCTTCCATCACCCATTGGCCAAGTTCAATGCGATTGCCCAGTTCGATATCTTCCAGCCACTGCGCCATGCGTTCAGACCCCGGCGCCGGGAGTGCGGCGGGCGAACATCAGGTTGCCCTCGATGATCATTTTCACTTCGCCATGCTGATTGGTCATGGTGTGGCGAAGCAGGGTCAGCCCCATTTCCGGACGCGACTTTGAGACGCGGCGCTCCAGGCATACACGGGTCATGGATAAAATTTCGCCGGGGCGCACCGGCGCGCGCCATTTGCTGTCATCCAGCCCCGGCGAGCCCAGGCTTGCGGATTGAAGCAGATAATTGTCACACATCATGCGCATGCCCATGGCGCAGGTATGCCATCCGCTGGCGCACAGGCCGCCGATGAAGGTTTTCTTCGCCGCCTCTTCATCAATATGCATCAGCTGCGGGTCGTATTCGCTGGCGAATTCGATGATCTCTTCCCTGGTGACGTGATAGGCGCCGAAGTGAACCTCTTCTCCGGGCACAAAATCTTCCCAGTAATATTTGATTTCAGCCATTATTCCTCCTGTTCAGTTCGCAAACCGGAAGTGCAGGACGTCGCCGTCGCGCACGGCGTATTCCTTGCCTTCCAGGCGCATTTTGCCCGCATCCTTGGCCCCGGTTTCGCCGTTGCAGGCCACATAATCATCATAGCCGATGGTTTCGGAGCGGATGAAGCCTTTTTCGAAATCCGTGTGAATGACGCCCGCCGCCTGGGGGGCCCTGGCCCCGCGCGGCACGGTCCAGGCGCGGGTTTCCTTTGGTCCGACGGTGAAAAAGGTCACCAGGTCAAGCAGCCCATAACCTGCAAAAATAACCCGCGCCAGACCGGTTTGCGTCAGGCCAATGGTCTCCAGAAATTCCGCGCGTTCCGCTTTGGGCAGGGACGCCACCTCTGACTCAATCGCCGCCGATACGATAATCGCCCCTGCATTTTCGGCTTTTGCTTTTGCCGCCACCGCACTGGAATGGGCATTGCCGGCAGCGGCGTCCGCCTCGGCGACATTGCAGACATAGAGCACAGGCTTGGCGGTAATCAGGCCAAGCTGTTCAAACAGCGGGCGCAGATCTTCCGGGATCGTTGCGGTGCGGGCCGGACGGCCTTCGCGCAGGGCTTCCAGGGCCGGCTCCATGACCGCCAGTTGCGCCAGCGCATCCTTGTCTTTACCAGCCGCCTTCTTGCGCGCCGCATCAACGCGGCGTTCCAGGCTCTCCATGTCCGACAGCATCAGTTCGGTTTCCACCGTTTCGGCGTCGGCAACAGGATCGATTTTACCGTCCACATGGGTGATATTGGGGTCTTCAAAACAGCGCAGCACATGAATGATCGCATCCACCTGACGGATATGCGACAGAAACTGATTGCCGAGGCCTTCCCCCTTCGACGCGCCGCGCACCAGACCGGCGATATCGACAAAGGACAGGCGTGTCGCAATGATCTTGCCCGATTTGGCAATGGCGGCCAGCGCATCCAGACGCGGGTCCGGCACCGGCACATCCCCCACATTTGGCTCAATGGTGCAAAACGGATAATTGGCGGCTTCGGCGGCGGCCGTTTCCGTCAGCGCATTGAACAGGGTCGACTTGCCCACGTTGGGAAGCCCGACAATACCGCATTTGAATCCCATCCGGGGCCTGTTCCTTTTCTATAAATGGTCTTTAGACGGACGTTCAGGATGCGGATTTGGTTTCATCAGCGCCGCCATCCGGCTTTGAAACGCATCATCCTCGCCGCGCGTCAGATATTCCGCACACGCCCCAACTGCGTCCAGAAGCGGGGCCAGCCATTCCTTGATTTCCTGGCCCGTAAAATCGCTCAGAACATAGGGCGTAACCAGATCTTTATTGCCGGGATGGCCGATGCCCAGGCGCACGCGGCGATATTCAGTCCCGATATGCGCATCGATGGAGCGCAGCCCATTGTGCCCGCCATTGCCGCCGCCTGTCTTGATGCGCAGCTTGCCCGGGGCAAGATCAAGCTCGTCATGGAAAACTACAATATCAGCGGGGGTCAGCCTGAAAAAACGCATCGCTTCGCCGACAGACTGCCCGGACAGGTTCATGAACGTCAACGGCTTCAGGCAGACCACTTTTTCACCTGCAATCAGGCCGTCCCGGGTAACGCCCTGAAACCTGTGCCTCGGCGCCGCCAGCCGGTAATGGTCGGCGATGGCGTCAACGGCCAGCATGCCGGCATTATGCCGGTTGTTCCTGTATTTCTGGCCCGGATTACCGAGCCCGGCCAAGAGCAGCATGGCTGTGCCCCATTGTTGCGCCAGCACTCACGCCGCATCACGGGGCCGAGCTGAACGATCCCATGACAGACCGGGTGAGCGCGCGTGCTACTTCTTGCCGCCGGTTTTAGCGGCGGGCTTGGCCGGAGCCTTGGCGCCGCCGGCAGGCGCTTTGGCGGCAGGCGCCTTGGCCGCAGCCGGTTTGGCGGCGGCGCCTTTAGCGCCCGCCGCCGGTGCTGCGGCTGCCGGTGCAATCACGACATCGGCGCCCTTTTCGGCCACCGGCGCCGCAACTGTCACGACGGTAAAATCGCGCCCCCTGATGGCCGGGCGAATGCCTTCCGGCAGTTTGATTGCGGAAATATGCACACCGTCTCCAATATCCAGCGCGCTGATGTCACACTCGATATGATCGGGAATATCGTCAACCGGGCAGATCAGGTCCACTTCATGGCGCACGACATTCAGCACGCCGCCGCGCTTGAGACCGGGCGACGCCGCCTCGCCTGTAAAGTGCACCGGTATCAGCACATGGATGGTAGAGCCTTTGTACAGCCGCATAAAATCCACATGCAGCGGGAAATCCCGCACCGGATCAAGCTGCACATCGCGCGGAATAACGCGAACAGGCGCGCCTTCCCCCATATCCAGCATGAACTGATGACTGAGGAACCCGCCCCGCTTCAGAACCCGCATCAGGGCTGCATAATCCAGGGAAATCATTTGCGGCTTGTCCTCGCCGCCATAAATGATTCCGGGAACCCGGCCGCCGCGGCGCTCCGCCCGGGCAGGCCCTTTGCCTGATCCGCCGCGCTTTTGGGCGGTAATAGTTTCAAACTCAGCCATGATCATATATCCGGTTGCATCACAAGACCCGTATGGCGGGTGCGATAAAGTGGCAAATTGTTGCAAGGGGCGGGTTTTAACCCCGATAGCGGCGCTTATCAAGCGGCATCTGCCCAGACGCCGAAGAAATCTGGTGGTTGCTGTAAAGGCTTTGCTATCCTGAGAATCAGATTTTCTGAACCAGATCGGTGTAGGCCGCAAGTTGGCCATCCCCCGTCAGCAGACGCATTGGCTCCGCCATGGCTTGTGCGACAATCATCCGGTCAAACGGATCATGATGCAGCATCGGCAATCTGGCCAGCGCTTCAACGTGAACGCCATAGACCGGCAATTCGAGAAATCCGCTATCGGCTGCTGCTGCGCGCAAAACCTGAACATCTGCATCAATCTTGCCGGCAGACGCCTTGACCGCCACCTCCCACCATGACGCCGTGCTGACGTAAACCTCTGTGTCTGCCCCTAGAATCAGGCCACTAACCTGCCGGATTCGGGGTGATCCGGCTAGCGCCCAGAGCAGTACATTGGTATCGAGCAATATTCTCATGCCCCCGCCGCGCCGTGCGGCGCATGAACGCCCTCGAAGGCATCCAGAATATCCAACTGCAGCGGCGCGTCAAAATCATCGGGAACCACCAGCTTGCCAGCCAGAATGCCAATCTGCTTATGCGCCACCCCGGTTGAGATCACAGACACCAACCTGGCTTCCGCCTTGCCATACGCGCCAATGAGAATCGTCTCGCCGCTTGCTGCGCGCTTAACCAATTGTGATAGCGTGGATTTTGCCTGATGCATTGGGATTACTTCCATGACATGCCTCAAATGAGAATTTGTGGCAGCTTAGCTAAGGCTAAGCTAAATATCAAGGGGCATAATCTTTGGTAGTGTCCTACCCGATCCAGGCCTAATCAAACAGACTGGAAACCGACTTTTCCTCGGATATTCGCTTGATGGCCTCGGCCATAAGCGGCGCAATCGGCAGGCAGCGGATATTGCGCGCCTTCAGCACCGCGTCCGTAGGCGCAATGGAATCCGTTATGATAAGGCCCTCAAGCTGGGAAGCTTCCACCCGGGCGACGGCGCCGCCCGACAGCACCCCATGGGTGACATAGGCGTGCACGCTTGAAGCCCCGTGCTCCTTCAGGGATTTAGCGGCGTTGCACAGGGTTCCGGCGCTATCCACAATATCATCCACCATGATGCAGGTGCGGCCCTGCACCTCACCAATAATGTTCATCACCTCGGATTCCCCGGCGCGTTCGCGGCGTTTATCGACGATCGCCAGATCCCCGTCCAGGCGTTGCGCAAGCGCGCGCGCGCGCACCACGCCGCCAACATCCGGGGATACGATCACCGGCTTGATATTGAGAAAGTTATCCGTGATATCGCGGATAAGCACGGGCGCGGCGAACAGATTATCGGTCGGAATATCAAAAAATCCCTGAATTTGCCCGGCATGCAGGTCCATCGTCAGTACCCGGTTGGCGCCTGCGGTGGTGATCATGTTGGCCACCAGTTTAGCCGAAATCGGCGCGCGCGGCCCCGGCTTGCGGTCCTGCCTGGCATAGCCGAAATAGGGGATCACGGCTGTGATGCGCCGTGCCGACGCGCGCCGCAGGGCGTCAATGCAGATCAGCAGTTCCATCAGGTGGTCATTGGCCGGAAACGACGTGGACTGGATGACAAATACGTCCTCGCCGCGCACATTTTCCTGAATTTCCACAAAAATTTCCATGTCGGCAAAGCGCCGCACACTGGCCCTGGTAAGGGGTAAATGAAGATGTTCGCCGATGGCGTCCGCAAGAGGGATATTGCTGTTGCCTGCAAGCAGCTTCATGGGTGCACCCTTATGCGCCAGGTTTAAATCTGCCAGAACAGCATTGACCAGCCGGTTCAATCGCGAGACGAAACACCTCGCACATGGCTGCTCCACTTGATGCGCGCCTTGTAACAAGGCTGACAGGGATTGTAAACGGCTTGCGGCGCGTTACGGCGCCGGTCCTGAATTTGTCCCGCTGGCCGCAGGCGGCCGGGCCTGATAGTCCTGCAACAGAGGGATAATCCCCTCGGCCGCGCCCGCCGCCGCGCCATAGGCGACATCCCCCCAATTACCGTCCAGCCGCCTACGGGACACCGGATTACTTTGATCAATGCGGCCAATCTCTGATCCATCGGCGGCCGCCACCCGCCAGCTCAGCTTAACCAGCATACTGGCGGCATTCAGCTCGCTCAGTGTCACCTGACCCTCGATGCGGATCGCCTCGGGGTCCTGGTCCGGCGCCTCGCTCAGCCCAGCTGCACGCAGCGCCCGGCCCAGGGCCAGCGGCAGTGATTTACCCCCATCGCCCGGAACGCCGGCAATTTCGGGTATAAAAAACCGCAAATTGTTCCCATGCGCCCCGGCGGTAGCCGGAAAATAGGGGGAAATGGCCGCAACGGCCTGCGCTGTCAGGGCCTGAATCACATTTGGCGCAAGCGTGATATCCGCACCCCTGTCCGCAGCTACTGAATCCCGCGCCTCCATGTTCCCCAGCCTGACGCCTTTGGGATCGTACAGCGACCAGCTGACGACAATTGCGCCCGGTTCCAGCCGGACCGCACCCTTCAGCGTGTGGGCGCCCGCCAGCTTTTGCCCCATGACGGCCGGAATATCATTTTCCTGAAGCGCCTCGGCCAGCGCCTTCGCCACCTGGATCGCACTGTCCGCCGGAAGGCCTTCGGGTGGCGACACCTCCACCCCCGCCTGATTAACGATGGCGTTCAACAGATTTGCGTCCCTGGGCATGACAGCGTAAGGCAGGGGCGGCTGATGTTCCCCATTACAGCCGGCAAGCGCAAACGCGGTGAAAAACATCAGGCAACGTATGAATTTATTCACCGGCGCAACGCAATCACGGATATGCATCGGCCATAATCGGCTTCGGCCCGATGGGTGGCGCGGCGAAAACTGAAAAACCTCGCCTCCTCCTCATACGTGCACAGATCAAGATTTTCCACCGCGCCAACGCCTGCGCGTTCCAGTCTGGCGGCAACGTAAGCCGCCAGTGCGAACCGGCGTTTGCCGGGGCTGGCCGATTTTGCAAAAAACACGGCGCTGGAGGGATCCTGCACCAGATAATTCTGCTCAAAATCTGTCCCCACTTCGTACGCGGTTTGAGAAATGCAGGGGCCAATGGCTGCAACGATGGCCTGGCGATTCGCGCCCAGCTGAACCATGGCGTCAATCACCGCTTCGCCCACGCCCAACAGCGCGCCTTTCCAGCCTGCATGGGCGGCGCCAATTATTTGCGCCTGCGGGTCTGCGAACAGAACGGGCGCACAATCCGCACTCAGAACAGAAAGGCCGATACCGGAAAGCCCCGTTACCAGCCCATCGGCCTGGGGACGAAGCGCCGCGTCTTCGGGGGCGCGAATGACGTGCACCCCCCGCCCATGCACCTGATAAACACCGGCAAGTGCTGAAACACCCAGCGCCGCCGCAACCTGGTCGCGGTTATGGCGCACATTTCCGGGCGCATCGCCCGAACCCAGTCCGCAATTCAGCGAACTGTAAACGCCGCTGGAAACGCCGCCCTGCCGGGTAAAAAAACCATGGCGAACCGTCTCATCCGCAGCAAGGCAATCTGCACTGACGTATGAAATGTCCCGGTTCATCTCTGCGCCTCAAATCCGGGCGACGGCCCAAGCGCAGGATGGCGAACGGCCATCGCCTTGAACAGGCTGCCCATCTGGTCAGACCCGGTCAACCGGTGAAAGGCAGAACTGATTGCATCCTGATCATCCCTTGATGCATTTTGCGCCAGACGCTGCGCCCTGACGGCAAGACCAAGCCGCAGCAGAAACTGCCCCTGCGGCATTGGTCCGTCGGTTAGACATCCCGATGCACGCGTCGCATCCGCGAGGCTTTGAAAATCCACATGGGCGGTCAGATCGGCCTGACCGGGGTTAAGCAGGGGATCGCAATAGCCATGGCCGCGCACCGCCTGAAAACTGTCACCGGTCCCACTTTTGGCCGGGCCATAATCGATGATCAGCGCCGCACCCCCATGTTGAGCCACATGCGCCGCCAGACCCGCCATAATACCCTGCCCGGCCAGACAGAGTTCGGCAATGGCGCCCGGCGGCCCGGCGCGCATGCCATCGGGAAATGCAATATCGGCGCGCACAGGAACCAGCGACAGGGCAAAGCATAGCAGCCCGGATTCCTGATCAAACGCCACCATCCGCTCATGCCAGCCATCGGCCATGCGTTGAAACTGCCGGATCGGCAGCGCATCAAAAAATTCATTGGCGATAATCAGCGCAGGCAGCGGCGGCAGGTCCGCTGCATGATCATGCCATTTAACGGGATGCGTGATCGCCGCCTTCTGACATTCTCTAAGTGAACGGCTGGTCTCCACGAGATGCACCCGAGCGCCAATCAGGAAATCCGGTGCAATACGCGCCGCACGAAGGGCGTCGGCCATTAATATGCCCCGGCCCGGCCCCAGTTCGCCCAGAATAAATTCAGGCGGGCTGCCCATATCGCGCCAGCGCTGAACGCACCACAATCCAATCAGCTCGCCAAACATCTGGCTGATCTCCGGGGCCGTAATAAAATCCCCTGCTGCGCCAAACGGAGTCTGGCTTTGATAATAGCCATATCCGGGGTGCCCAAGCGCCAGTCCCATATAAGTGGCCAGCGATATCGGCCCCTCTGTCCGGATTATCGACCGGATATGGTGCAGCAGTGGGTTCATGTTACGGGTTTGCGCAACGCCATGGCGATCAAGCCCGCGCCGCCGATGACAAGCGGCAACGACAGCGCCATGCCCATGGTAAGGCCCCCCGTCAGAAACCCGATTTGGGCGTCGGGTTCGCGGAACATCTCTACAAGGATGCGTGACGCCCCATACCAGACGCCAAACAGGCCGGTGATCAGCCAGGGCCGCGACAGCGCCCTTGTGTACCGCCCCGCTAAAAACAGCAACAACAGCAATGCAACACCTTCAAGCGCCGCCTCATACAGTTGGCTTGGGTGACGGGGGTAAGGCCCGCCATTTGGAAATATCACGCCAATCGGCGCGGTGGTGACACGCCCCCACAATTCGCTGTTGATAAAGTTGGCAAGCCTGCCAAACAGCAGGCCGATCGGCACCACACTGGCCACCAGATCGGCGAAGCTGCCAAGCGGAATGCCCTTGCGGCGGGCGAAAACCAGTATTGCCGCTGACACCCCGATCAAGCCGCCATGAAACGACATGCCGCCCTGCCAGACCGACAGGATTTCCAGCGGATGAAGCAGATAATATCCCGCATTGTAAAACAGCACATAGCCGACCCGCCCGCCGAGGATAACCCCCAGCACCAGCAGCGGCAGGATATTGTCGATGTCCTCGCGGTTGGGGCGGCGGTC
>JBEBFX010000073.1:0-14754 GCA_040081735.1 Alphaproteobacteria bacterium
ATTTCAGATGCAAGCCGCAGGCTTTTGCAGGCGCACCCTTGGCGGGGGAATGTGCGGGAGCTTGAAAATACGATCCACCGGGCGCTGCTGCTGTCCCAGGAAAAGGAAATCGAACCGGCCGCAATCGTTCTGCCGGACGGCTCCTCGCAGCACCAGATGCTGGCCACGGGCAGTTCCTCGGGGCCAGCGGCGCGCGCCGCCTCGGCTGCGGAAGATACTGTGCGCGGCATGGTTGGCCGCACGGTTGCCGATGTTGAACAGGATTTAATCCTGAACACGCTGAATCATTGTCTGGGAAATCGTACCCATGCCGCTACTATTTTGGGAATATCAATTCGCACATTGCGTAACAAGCTGAATGCCTACAGGGATCTGGGTGTCGCGGTTCCGGCGCCGCTGGGCGATCATCTGGACCGGATATCCGCGTGAATACAGAACACACTCATATATCGCCGCTGCGTGAAAGTATTTTTGAATGAGTGAGAATATTACGGCGCCCGCACCGGCATTCTCCGCCGGCGGGCTGATGACCAGCATCCGCATTGCCACCCTGCGCGGTGATATCGGGCTTGCGCTCGGCATTATCGGCATTCTTGTCGTTTTGATCATACCGTTACCGGCCGGTCTGCTGGATTTTGCGCTTACGTTTTCGATCACTTTTTCCGTTCTTATCCTGATGACGTCGCTGTTTATTGAAAAGCCGCTTGATTTCAGCGCTTTTCCGATTGTTCTGCTGATTGCAACCATGCTCCGGCTGTCGCTAAATCTTGCCTCCACAAGACTCATTCTGGCGGAAGGTCATACAGGCAGTGAGGCGGCGGGCCAGGTTATCCAGGCATTCGGCAATCTTGTGATGGAAGGTAATTTCGTCATCGGTATTATCGTCTTTGCCATCCTGATGATTGTGAACTTTGTTGTCATTACCAAAGGCTCCGGCCGTATTGCCGAGGTGGCCGCGCGCTTCAGCCTGGACGCCATGCCCGGAAAGCAGATGGCGATCGACGCCGATTTAAGCGCCGGGCTGATCGATGAATCGGCCGCCAAATTCCGCCGCAAGCAGCTTGAGGATGAATCCTCATTTTTTGGCGCCATGGATGGCGCGGCCAAGTTTGTGCGTGGTGACGCCATCGCCGGGCTGATGATTACCTTCATCAACGTTATCGGCGGCATCATAATCGGCGTCGCCCAGAAAGGCCTGAGCTTTAGCGAGGCCGGAAGCACCTATACGATTCTGACCGTCGGGGACGGGCTGGTAACACAAATACCGGCTTTGATCGTGTCCACGGCGGCAGGTCTGCTGGTCTCCAAGGCGGGAGTTACCGGCGCGGCGGATAAAGTTCTTGTCGCGCAGCTGTCAGGGTATCCCCAGGCGTTAGGTCTCTCCTCGTTCCTTCTGGGTTTGATGGGATTGCTTCCTGGCATGCCGATGCTGCCATTTTTTGTGCTATCGGCAGGAACGGGCTGGCTGGCCTGGTATGTTTCGAAAAATAAACGCACTGAATTGCAGTCGGCGGTTGATACCCAGACGCGGGCAAATCAGATTCCGGTTACCGATGAGCCTATTCAGACAGCACTGGCGATTGACGATCTGCGTCTTGAACTTGGATATGGCCTGCTGCCGCTAATCAACGAACAGAGCAACCATCCGTTGACAGATCAAATCAAGGCGCTGCGCAGGCAGATCGCTTCCGAAATGGGATTTGTCATGCCGTCGGTGCGCATTCTGGATAACATCCAGCTTCCCGCCAACGGTTATGTCATCCGGGTAAAGGAAGTTGAAGCCGGCAGCGGCGATCTGAAACTGGGTTATCTGCTGATTATGGATCCCAGGGGCATGCCGATTGATCTGCCCGGTGTCGAGACGAGAGAACCGACATTCGGCATGCCCGCCATGTGGATTGATGAAACCCTGCGGGAGGAAGCCTCCTTTCGCGGCTACACGGTAGTCGATCCGCCAACGGTGATCACAACCCATCTGACGGAAACCGTGCAGCAGAACATGCGCGAACTGCTGTCTTATGGCGAGACGCGCAAACTGCTGGACGACCTGCCCTCGGCTCATCAAAAACTGCTGGACGATATTTCGCCATCACAAATCACCCTGTCAGGCATTCAGCGCGTATTGCAGCTGCTTCTGGGGGAACGCGTTTCCATCCGCGATCTGCCGACCATTCTGGAAGGTGTGTCGGAAGCGGTCGGCTTCAGCCAGAATATCGGCGCCATTACCGAGCATGTGCGCGCCAGGCTGGCGCGCCAGATTTGCCATCAGAATATCAACCCCAATGGCTATGTGCTGCTGATCAGCATGTCACCCGAGTGGGAACAGTCGTTTGCGGAATCCATCATTGGACAGGGCGATGACCGTCAATTGGCGATGCAGCCAAGCCGTTTGCAGGAATTTATCGGGTCAGTCCGCCTGAAATTTGATCAGGCTGCGGAAACCGGGCAGGTTCCCGCCCTGCTGTGCAGTCCCCTGATCCGCCCGTTCGTGCGCTCAATTGTTGAACGCTTCCGGCCCCAGACCAATGTTCTGTCGCAAAATGAAATTCATCCCCAGGCCCGCATTCGCACCATCGGGCAGATTTAGAAAAGGCTATTGAGGTGCGTTTCAGAACCATAACCGCCAATACCATGGAAGCCGCGATGGCCGAATTGCGGGACACCCTTGGTCCGGGCGCAATCATTCTTAACAGCGAGAACGCAAGCAACGGCAAGATAATCCTGCGCGCCGCCGTCGAACATGATTTTGCAAGTGACGAAAATCAGTCAGCGGATCCACACGAAGCGCTGAGCGGTTTTGTTGAAAATGCAGGAAGCAGCGCCCTGGGGATCATAGAAAATGCGCTAGCGTTTCATCGCGCCCCGCATTCCATTAACGCGGCGCTGCTAAATACCGTTGAAGCCGTTTTGGCGGATGACCCCGTTCAGGCATTGGCTGCCGCGCTGGAAACACGTTATGGTTTTGCGCCTTTACCGTCATTGCCGGTCCGGCCAATTTTATTGATGGGCCCTGCGGGCACCGGCAAGACCGTATCCGCTGCAAAGCTTGCGGCCAGGTCCGTACTTGCGGGACATAAGACCATTTTGATTACGGCCGATCTGGTTCGCGCTGGCGGGGCAGATCAGCTTGCGGTCTATGCCAGCGCGATGAATGTGCCCCTGTACCGTGCTGCGGACACGGCCGAATTGAGCGCATTACTGGAAGTATGGGACAATTCGACGGCCTGCATCATCGATACGACGGGCACGTCGCCCTATAATCTGACTGAACTAAAGTCTCTCAAAAATCTGATAATGGCGGTCGATTGCGATCCGGTCCTGGTCCTTCCCGCAGGCGGCGATTCCGTTGAAGCCTGTGAAATCGTGAATATATTCGCGGGCCTTGGGGTGCGCAGCCTGATCGTGACAAAACTGGATGTAACACGAAGGCTGGGCAGTATTTTATCTGCCCTGGAGGCTGCGGCGATGGTGCTTCATCATGTCAGTATAACGCCATTTGTTGCGAATGGCCTTGCGCCAATTACCGCCGCCGCACTGGCCCGCCTGCTGCTGGAAGACCCCATTGAGCATGAATCCTTTATTGATCTGGAGCGCGCCGCACAATGAGTGAGGAACCCGTATTGACCTCCCCTGCCCGAATATTGACTGTCAACGGGGGTTTGGACGCCGGCCCGCGCGCAATGGCGCGGCAGCATAATCTGATCGCTGTGGCTTCCGGCAAGGGAGGTGTCGGAAAAACCTGGTTTTCGATTACCTTGTCCCAGGCGCTGGCTGGCATTGGAAATCGCGTTCTGCTTGTCGATGGTGACCTGGGGCTGGCTAATGTGGATGTGCAATTGGCGATGTCGCCCGTTCACGATCTGGCAAGTGTGGTCGCGGGTAAAATCAAGTTCTCCGACGCCATATCGGCCTATGCAGGCGGCGCGGTGCAGCGGCAGGACAATCCTGCGGCGTTGCGGCGCGCGCCAATGGGGTTTGACGTTCTTGCCGGGCGCTCGGGATCCGGCGCGCTGGATAGCCTGAGCCGGAAACAGATAGAAATTCTGTGCGGCGATCTGATCCGGACAGCGGTTATGTATGACCATTTGATCGTAGATTTATCCGCCGGCATCAACAGCCATATGATCCCGCTATTTTCCCGGATCGGCAAAGCCCTGATACTCGTAACAGATGATCCGACGTCAATTACCGATGCCTATGCCACGATCAAGTTTCTGGCGGCGCTTCACCCGGAACTGGATGTGCAGATTGTCGTAAATATGGCGGAAAACAAATCGCAGGCCGAAAAAACCTTTGGGGCGGTGCACCGGGCCTGCGAGCATTTTTTGCAGTTCACGCCTAAAATGGCGGGGTATATCCTGCGTGACAGGCATGTGACCCAGGCGATCCGGGCCCAGGCCCCGTTGCTGGCCCGTTTTCCCCAAAGCACGGCCGCCATGCAGGTGCAGCAAATCGCTGAAACCCTGTTTGCTGGCGGACCACGCGGTTTGATATGAGTTGAATGACAATCATGCCCGACACTATTGAAGCCCCCCCGCGCACCCGGTTTCCCGTACGGTTAAATCCGCGCGTTAACCGTGATTTCGTGATCTCCTTGAAAAAGCGCATGGTGCTTGCCCAAAACGATACAGGGGTATTGCGGGAAGTAAGCATTCACATCCGCTATGTGCCGGATCGTCTGATTGCCGACATACCCCAGATGGCGGCCTATTTCAGCTCGTTCGCCATGGAGAACGGGACGGGTATAGAGGAATGCGCAAACATTATCGCCGAAGATTTTAGCAATGAGCTAATTCCGCGCTGGATCAGCGTCAGCCTGTCATGCAGCGTTGATGGCATTGAGCTGAGCGCCCAGGTGCAGGATAAGCAACCGCTGTGGGACAATCCCGCCCTGATGCGGTGTCCGGACTAATTACTTGCGCAGGGTTTTGCGCTGATGGCTTTCGACAGCCTGGTCATCACTGGTGATCTGTTCGATCCGGGCGCGCGCCCTGTCTTTTCGGTTCTGCTGATTGGCCGCCGCAATCTCCTGGCGTTTCAATGATTTGAAGGCGTCAGCGACAGCCTCCAGGGCGTCAACGATCTGTTCATCCGCCGATTGAATGGAGCGTTGAATATTTTCCTGCTGCATGATCGCCGCCTGGGCAAACGCCCCATAGGAAAACGCGACATCCGCCGGGCTTCCAGCCGTTGAATTTACGATCTCCTGTTCCCGTAAAACCGTGGCCTCCACGGCCTTCAGCTTGAGCACAAGTTCTTCGCGCAAGGCATACAGTGTCGCCAGATGTTTGCGTTTTTCATCGACCTGCCACTTGTGCAGCCGGACTAGCGTATTGCGTAGCTTCATGTGAATCTCCCTTTAGCCGAGTATCTCGGCTAACCGTAAAAACTCTGATTCAAATGCGGTTGTCTCATCAGGACTTTGCTCCAGAAACTGGTCAAGAAGCGGAAACCGCCGCACTGCTTCGTCCACCTCGGCATCCGCGCCGGGACGATAGGCGCCAAGACGCACCATCTCGGCCATATCTTCATACACCGCCAGCAATTTCCGGGAACGGCTGATCAGGGCGGATTCTTCCGGCAGATTACATTTCGGCATCGTACGGGATACGGAGCGCAACACATTTATGGCCGGATAACGGCCGCGTTCGGCGATGGCGCGTTCCAGTACAATATGCCCGTCAAGAATGGCGCGCACCGCATCCGCCACGGGTTCGTTGTGATCATCACCTTCTACCAGCACCGTAAACAACCCGGTGATACTGCCCCTGGTCTTGCCAGGCCCCGCCCGTTCCAGCAGTTTCGGCAATTCCGAAAATACCGTTGGCGTATATCCCTTGCTGGTTGGCGGCTCGCCGCCGGAAAGGCCAATCTCGCGCTGCGCCATGGCGAAACGCGTAACGGAATCCATCAGGCACAAAACGTCCAGATCCTGATCGCGGAAATACTCAGCCACAGCCATGGTCATATAGGCGGCCTGGCGGCGCATCAGCGCGGGTTCATCCGACGTGGCGACAATGATCACACTGTGCGCCAGGCCCTCCACGCCGAGATTTTCCTCGATAAACTCGCGCACCTCACGGCCCCGCTCGCCGATCAGGCCAATCACCGACACGTCAGAATCGGTATTCCTGGCAAGCATCGACAACAGAACTGACTTGCCCACGCCGGAACCTGCGAAAATACCCATCCGCTGACCCCGGCAACAGGTAACGAAGCTGTTGATTGCCCGAACGCCCAGATTAAGTTTTCCGCCCACGGCCTGACGCGAATGGGCCGGTGGCGGGCTGGCCCGCAACGGATAACTGACCGGACCCGCGCCCAGCGGGCCTTTACCGTCAACCGGTTCGCCCATGGCGTTGATAACGCGGCCCAGCCAACTGGCGTTGGGGCGAATCGATGGGTCATGGGCGGTGATAACAACCTTGCACCCCAATCCAATTCCCTCAATCGGACCGAATGCCATGCACAGGGCGCGTTCCTGGCGGAAACCGACGATCTCGCAGCCAATTTCCTGACCATCCCGTGCGAATATTACGCCACGGGAAGCAACGCTAACTGAATGAATGCCACTAACCTCGATCAGCAGCCCCTGCACGCTAACCACCCTGCCATAGAAGCTATAGGGCTGAATTCGTTCCATTTCTTCGAGTAAAGCGCGCAAGATTATACCGCCAAAAAAGATTGATATTGCTTTCATGGCCATAATAGGTGTAACGGCTTAAAACCACGTAAAGATCAGTTATCGCTGAATATTCATGGCCTTATGAGAAACAGCAGGGAAATTTAAATAAATCAAAAAAAGGTTGAATTAGGCATAATTATTCATTGCCGTTAATATTTTTTAACTATTCTGGCTTATTGTCCCATTAACCAAACGATAGCACGGGAAAGAGACATCGATGCGAGTTCTCCTGATTGAAGACGACAGCGCAACGGCACAGGGTATTGAATTAATGCTTAGCCAGGCAGGGTTCAATCTCTATACGACAGACCTTGGCGAAGAGGGGCTGGACCTGGGCAAGCTGTATGATTATGACATCATCATCCTTGATTTGAACCTTCCGGACATGAGCGGATTTGATGTCCTGAAAAAACTGCGTCAGGCCAAGGTGGCGACCCCGATCTTAATTCTGTCCGGCCTGTCCGATATGGAAAGCAAGGTGCAGGGACTTGGCATCGGCGCCGACGATTTCATGACCAAGCCATTTCACAAGGACGAGATGGTCGCGCGCATTAACGCCATTGTCCGCAGGTCGCAGGGACACGCCCAATCGGTTATCAAGACCGGCAAGTTGACTGTTAACCTGGATGCCAAGACGGTTGAGGTTGATGGTCACCGGGTGCACCTGACCGGCAAGGAATATGCGATGCTTGAGCTGCTGTCGCTGCGCAAGGGAACGACCCTGACCAAGGAGATGTTCCTCAATCATCTATATGGCGGTATGGATGAGCCTGAGCTGAAAATCATTGACGTCTTTATCTGCAAGCTCCGCAAGAAACTTGCAGCCGCTACCGGGGCCGATCATTATATTGAAACCGTGTGGGGCCGCGGCTATGTCCTGCGCGATTCAGAAACCCCAGCTGCAACGAAAGAAAAAGCCGCCTGATTTTCCTTGGGGCGGAAATTAAAAAGGCACCCCGCCCAGCGCCGGGCGCCTTTTTAATTTTGGATGTTTGCGGGTGATTATCTGGCGGCGCCCATGCGCAAGGCTGGCTTGAAAGCATCAGAGGGAACCGCCGGTTTTTCAGCGGCCGCCGCAGCCTTGGTATACACGCCCCGCAATCCCTTTACCGGCACAAGCGCATTGGTCAGGCCAAGGACGGTTTCCGCCGCGCCAAGGAACAGAACGCCGTCATTCGGCATTTGTTTGGCCATCCTCTCAAGCACATCTTTTTTCGTCGCCTGATCAAAATAAATCAGAACATTACGGCAGAAAATAATATCGAATGTTCCAAATCCGGAAAAACTGGAGAGCAGATTGCCTTCTTTTAGCTGGACCATGGCGCGCACGGACGCATCAATTTGCCACATCTCGCCGATCTGCTTGAAATATTTCACCAGCATCTGAATGGGAAGCCCGCGCTGCACCTCAAACTGGCTGTACATTCCGGCCCGGGCCTTTTCCAGCACTTCCTTGGAAATATCTGTCCCAAGAATGTCAATGCGCCAGCCCTGAAAGGAAGCCGCCATTTCTTTTAAAACCATTCCTATGGAATACGGTTCCTGTCCGGTTGACGCCGCCGCCGACCAGATCCGGAGGCTGCGCAATGACTGGCGCGAAGCAAGAAATTTTGGCAGCACTTCGGCGCGTAAATTGTCGAAAGGCAGTTTGTCGCGATAGAAGAATGACTCATTCGTGGTCATAGCCTCCATGACATCCTGGATCAGCGCATGGTTCCGGCCCAGGCGTAATTCATTCACGAGCTCCGTCAATCCGGGCAGATTTCGTTTGCGCACAATTGGCTGAAGCCTGCTTTCGACCAGATACATTTTGTCAGGACCAAGCACAAGCCCGGAACTGGTCTTCAGGAAAGCGGCTAGGTATTCAAAATCACCCGGTTTCATACTCCAGCTCCCAGCAGATAGCGCTTTATCAGCAATGCCATTTCAGACAGCGGAATTACAGCGCTGCACAAGCCCGCCTCGGCCACGGCGCCGGGCATTCCCCACACCACGCTGGTTTTTTCATCCTGGGCAAGGATTGTGCCGCCCGCCTCAACAAGTTTGCGCCCGCCCTCGCGGCCGTCATGCCCCATTCCGGTCAACACAACCGCCAGCGCGGAAGATCCATAAATCGCGGCAACACTTTCGAACATGGGGTCAACAGCGGGGCGGCAAAAATTAACCTGGGGGTTTTGATCCAGATGCACAATCTTTTCCATCCCTTTGCGCACCACGGTCATATGATAATTTCCCGGCGCGACAAGAATTTCACCGTTGCGCAATGCATCCCCGTGGGCGGCTTCGCGCACCGTCAACCCGGTCAAATTTTGAATATGCTCCGCCAGTATTGCGGTAAAGGTAGGGGGCATATGCTGTGTAATGACCACTGGCACACGAATTGCGCTTTTCAGCTCGCCGAGCAACGTGAACAGAGCCTGGGGGCCGCCTGTCGAACTTCCGATAGCCAGAATTTCGGCCCGGCTTTTTGAACCTGCGCGCAGGACAATTTCTTTTGACGGGTTTTTGACATTGAACGGGGCCTGCGGGGGAACGCTTGCCGTAGTGGACGCGGCAGGCCGGCGCCCCGGCGGCGCAACGGCGCGGCGATTGCGCAGGGCGGCGCCGATTGCCTTGACCTTGAGAAGAAGATCCCGCTGAAAATCGGCAGATGCGGTTCCACTGCGCGCTGATTCCGGCTTGGGAAGATAGTCAACCGCCCCCATGGAAAGGGCGCGCATACTGGAATCGGCATTACGCCGCGTCAGCGTGGAAGCCATTAAAACCTTGATTCCGGGAACCTGGCGGATAATTTGCGGAAGCGCTGTGAGGCCATCCATTTCCGGCATCTCAATGTCGAGGATCACAATCTCGGCGCCGCAGGATTTCACGTGCTGCACCGCCTGAAGGCCGTTGTGATAAGAGCCGACAATCTGGCATTCCGGATCGGCAGAAAGCCACCGGTGCAGCATGCCGCGAATAACCGCTGAATCATCCACCAGCATTATTCGGAAAGGTCCATTTGGATCGGCGCGTTCAGGTTCAGGGTTGGTTATCCGGGATGCTATTGCCACTGGCTGAAGCCTCTAAATTTTGAATGCAACAATTAAACAAGGCCAACTTCAACAAATTTGGTTTCTATGATCTCCCGGTCAAATGGCTTCATAATGTATTCGTTCGCGCCGGCCTGTATCGCCTCGGTGATGTGCTTGATGTCATTTTCAGTCGTGCAGAAAACGACAATCGGCCTGTCACCGCCTTTTTCCTTGCGCAGGTGACGCAGAAATTCGATCCCGTTCATTACCGGCATATTCCAGTCCAGCAAAATCGCATCTGGCATATTTGCGCGGCAATGGCCAAGCGCCTCCTGACCGTCGACGGCTTCAAAAATTTCAAACTTCAAATCTTCGAGAATTTGACGGGCAACCTTACGGATGACACGGGAATCGTCTACTACTAGACAGGACTTCATCAACTTCGCTCCTCTGGAAAAATGAATTGATCCGCCTTTTATGCAGCCACGGCCCCATTCAGAAACTGGATGATCCTGTCCAGCTGAATGACCACCATCAGACTGTCTGCCAGCCGGAAAATGCCCTCGGAAACTTCACGCAATTTGGGGTCCAGGTTGGACGGGTTGCGCTCAAAGGCAGCCTCTGCGAGGCTGAGCACTTCGCCGACCGAGTCAACCAGCAGGCTGTAGGGCTCACCATGATATTCTATGACGACGGCCATTACCTGCGCGCCCGCTTCGCGCGGCTCATATCCCAGTCTCTGGCGTAAATCAATCGCCGTAACGATACGTCCGCGCAGGTTAAGCACACCGGCGATTTCTGGCGGGGCCATGGGAACATGCGCTAGACGCGTCGGCACAAACACGTCGTGCACTTCCAGAACCGGAATACCGAATAATTGACCGCTTACCAGCATCGTTACATAATCCGCCTTCTTCATGCTGGCGGCCGGCCTGTCAGTTTCATCCATTACGCCCTTATTCGCACTCATACCGCTTCTCCGTATACTGCCAGGGTTTGCGTCAGGCTTCGCAGCAATGCGCCACGATCCATTTTCAGGACATAATCGGAAAATCCTACCTGACGGCCGCGCTCAAAATCGTCTGGCGCGCCACGCGCGGAGATCGCTACGATGGGCGTTTCTTCCCAGCGTTTATCCGCCTTGATCAGTGACGCCAGTTCAAACCCGCTCATGCCGGGCATTTCAATATCGCTAACGATCACGTCGAACTGCGCGCCATCCTCGCGCAGCCCCAGGGCCTGTTCGGCGTTCTCAACCGCTGTTACATTATATCCGGCCTGCCCAAGCACCGGCGCCAGCATATTGCGGAAGAAGGGGCTGTCATCGATCAGTAGAATGCGCCGCGGCGCTTTAGCCCTGGACTTGCCGCTTTCCTCGAACCAGTTGGGAAAGGCCGCCACCAGATAGTGGCTCACATCGATAACTTCGGTCGCCGCCCCGGCAATGACCGACGTGCCCATCAAACCGGCTGTTTGCGCCGCCAGTTCGATTTTCAGCGTACCCTCGACAATGTCAACGATCTGGTCCACAGCGATGCCCATGGTCCGGGTTTCATCGGCGAACACCAGCACAGGCTGGCGCCCTTCGGTACGCAACGGATAATTGTCCGAAATGCGAACCAGCGGCATAAGCTGTCCCCTGTACTGCACAACATCACGTCCGTTGGAGGATTCTATACTGGCGCAGTCAATTTCTTCCAGCCTTGCCACGAGCGACAACGGTACGGCCTTGGGTGTAGAATCCCCCGCATTGAAAATCAGCAAGGATACATTCTTGTCCTTGTCATCGGCAATAACCGCCTCCACCTTTGCCTCGTCCTGTTCGACCTTGATATTGCCGTAGATATTGGCGATCCCATTCGGATCAAGGATCATGATCACACTGCCGTCACCCAGAATGGTGTTGCCGGAAAAAACCGTAATGTGGCGCAATATTGGCGCCACAGGTTTCACAACAATTTCTTCCGTGTCGAATACACGATCGACAACAATGCCAAAGCGGAAACCGCCCACCTGGGTTACGACGACAAAATCATCCTTGCCGCGCATATCGGCTACGCCTTCAGCTGCGGTGTCACTGGAAACAGGCGGCGCCTTTTTATCCATGCGCAGCACGTCTCTCAGGTAAACCAGCGGCAGCAGCTGCTCGCGCAGGCGCAGCACCGGCGATGACTTGATGCGTTCAATTCTGTGTTCAGAATTATTCGACGCCCGCACCAGTTCGATGACGCTGATCTGGGGAATGGCGAAACGTTCACCGTCCGCCTCTACGATAAGCGCCGACACAATGGCCAGGGTCAGCGGTATTTTAACAGTAAACACCGAACCTGCGCCTGCCGTGGTGCGGACATCGACAGTGCCGCCAATTCTCTCGATATTGGTGCGCACCACATCCATACCGACGCCGCGGCCGGACACGCTGGTGACCTGCTCGGCGGTAGAAAAGCCGGCCTTAAAAATGAAATTGCCAATCTGCTGATCGGTCATTTCCTCAAGCTCGGCTTCTGTGGCCAGTCCCGATGAAACGGCTTTTTGCTTGATGCGGTCGATATTCAGCCCCGCACCGTCGTCGGATATCTGGATGATAACGTGGCCGCCCTCGTGGTAGGCATTCAGCTTGATGGCGCCGATTTCATTTTTACCGGCATCCTTGCGTTTTTTGGGCTGTTCCAGCCCGTGATCCGCTGAATTGCGGATCATATGGGTCAGCGGGTCCTTGATGAGCTCCAGTACCTGGCGGTCAAGCTCTGTGTCCGCGCCAATCATCTGCAACTCGATCTTCTTGCCCAGTTCGTGGCTAAGATCGCGCACAATGCGCGGCAACTTCTGCCAGGCGTTCCCGATCGGCTGCATACGGGTTTTCATGACCCCTTCCTGCAGCTCGGTGGTTACAAGATTGAGGCGCTGGAGCGGCACCTTGAATTTGCTGTCATCCTGCTCCCGGACAATCTGCATTAACTGATTGCGGGTCAGCACCAATTCGCTGACCATGGTCATCATGTCTTCCAGCAGTTCGACTGTTACGCGAACAGACTGGCTGGCAACGGACGTATCGGGGTTTTTGGCCGATGGCTCCTTGTCTTCAGTCCTGCCTTTCGCCTTTGCGCGCGCGCCGGGCGCCGGGCTTGACGCCTGGACCAGGACATCCTGAATGTTTTCTTCATCTTCAAAGTCAGCAAGCTGCGGCAGTGTATCGGCAGCCGCATCCTGATCCGGCCCCGGCGCCGCATTGAAGGCTGCTTCCAGATCGGCAAGCGATACCTCGCCAGGCAGTAAATCGCGGCCAAGCACCGGTTGTATCTTGCGCTCGCCATTGGCAAAAGTATCCGCGCTGGCGGCGTGCCCTGTTTTCTCCGCCGCAGCGATTGACGCCGCAGCCGCAACAGATGATTTTCCCGCTGCAATGTCGTTCAGGCGATCGATCAGTTCCTTGTCGTCGCCTTCGGGTTCACATTCGTTGGCCTCCAGATCAGCCAAAATGGTTTTTATCGCGTCGATGGATTTTAGAATCAGACTGACCGCTTCGGTGGATACTTCCAGTTCGCCATCACGAAACTTTCCCAGCACGTTTTCAGATGCGTGGGCCACAGATTCAAGACGCGGCAGCCCAAGAAAACCGCACGTCCCCTTTACCGTATGAACCAGACGAAAAATATTATTCAGTACGGCCTTATCGGTAGGGTCCTTTTCGAAGCGAACCAGTTCGACATCGACAACGTCTAGGCTTTCACTCGTTTCGGTCAGAAATTCATTCAGTAAATCATCCATCTCGGTAACCCCGGTTATCCCAAAAATGTGTAGTTTTGGGCGGAAAGCAGCTAAGGCCTGTTGCCTATACCGATACCGGATTGAGATTAAGAAGCCGTAAAGTTACCGCTGGATCGCGCTAGGCCTTGAAAACGCCTTTTAGACGCAATTGACCGGAACTGATGAATATTTCCAGTTTTACGCCCATCATGCGCGCGATCAGCCCCGTATAATAAGCCTGCGCCGCGCGAGGCGCCAGACCAGCAAGTTTTATTTCACCGCCCAGAATTTCGATCATGCCGTCGATTGGCCGCAACATGGGGCCGTCAGCAATGATTTCGATGTTACCCCCTTCTCCTTCCTGGGTTAGAGCGGCTACCAGGTTACCGCCACGCGGCAGCGATTCCGCCGCCAGATAGGCGGCATTTACCAGCAGCTTGGCAGCCATACGGCGGGCGGCGCCAAGATCACAGCGCCATTGCAATGTCACTTTATGATCATCCAGTACGGCGAAAGTAACTTTTTCTGCCTCGCCCATATCAATCAAGCCATCGGGACCACCCGAAGAACCATAGGCAAGACGCGCAAATTGTAACCTGTGCGCCGCCCGTGCGGCGCTCTGTGAAATCAGGCGCATCGCCATTTCGCGCATTTCCGCATCGGTCTCATCCGCAAGCACCTCCAGCCCGTTGATAACGGCGCCGACCGGGCTGACAAGATCGTGACACAGGCGGGAGCACAGCAGCGAAACCAGTTCAAACCCTTCCATGTCCATCTGAATTTGCCGTCCTTCAGCCAGTAAAAAAATATCGTAATGATTACATAAATACTGGTGCACTTATGGTAAACGAATAGTTAACTGATATGCCTTAAATCTGACCGGCATAGACAATTGAGAGGATCATGAGTGAAGCATACCCCTGCCGGCCAACAGACCCTGACGCTTGCGGTGCGTGATATTGCGATCCGGGCGGGAACGATTATTATGGAATATTACGAGGGCGATAAGGGTATTCGTAAAAAATCGGATGCCTCTCCGGTCACCGATGCCGATGAAGCGGCCGAGCGTTTCATCATCGCTGCGCTATCTGCCCTCTCGCCCGGCATTCCAGTCATCGCGGAAGAATTGGCGGCTGCCGGTAAATTGCCTGCCGTCGAAAACCGGTTCTGGATGGTAGACCCGCTCGATGGCACGAAAGAATTTATCGAAAAGAACGGCGAATTTACCGTCAACATCGCGCTGATCGAAAATGGCGCCCCGACCATCGGCGTCGTTTATGCGCCCGCCATTCAGCGCATGTTTTATTC
>JBEBFX010000232.1:0-4049 GCA_040081735.1 Alphaproteobacteria bacterium
GGCCCGGCGCGCTGGCTGGCATTCTTTTGCCAGGTAAAAGCCCGGCTGCGGCGGCGGCCAATCTGCAGCAAAGCCTGGGTCTGCTGATTGCCGATAGCGGCGCAATGCTGCTCAGCTTTGAATTGCTGCCTGCCGCAAATGCGGAAGATATTCCCCTTGAGCCAATAATTGGGCGCATCCGGCTAACGGCAAACACCCCGTCCTTGCAGGTGGTGCTGCATGCAATGGAGGTTCACAGGCCCTTGCTGGCGCTGGATAATATTTTTGTGCGGGCGCGAAGCGATCAGGACACGGTGCCGGGCGGCCATCTGGATATCCAGATGGATGTCTCTGGTTACCGTCAGGCGTCTCCATGAAGGCGCGGCAGGTTCTGCTGGCAGCCTGTCTGCTTCTGGCCGGAATTGCCATTGCCCCCTGGTTGCGCACCCCGGCGGCGGCGCCGGATAGCGTTCAAACAGGCGCGGCCAGCCCATTACGCCAGTTTGAATTAAATGATCCCGGACCGCTTGACGGCTATGGCCAGGCTATCCAGAGGCCGGTCTTTGTGGCGTCCCGGCGTCCAGCCGTGGCCCCGGCTGCAAATTCCAGCCGTTCGGGTGAAGTGCTGCTGCTGGAGCGTTATCCGGTGGTGGGGGTCGTGATTGCGGGTCCGCAGCGCCTGGTCTTGATCCGCAAAGCCGCCGGTGACACAGTGAGCCGGATCAAGCAGGGGGCCGAGCTTGACGGCTGGACTTTGACAGAGGTGTCGCGCGAGCGGCTGGTTCTTGAAAAGGATGGAAACCGCAAGCAAGTGTCCCTGCAAAATAACGCCAGCACTACGGATTGAACAGGCTCATGAGGATTTATATGTGGCGGCATGGCGTAAATGCCGCCTTTCTGTTGACGTCGCTTCTTGGCGTATTGGCCGCCTGCACGGCGGATCAGCGCCAGGGTTCGATTGCCCCGGCGGCGCAGACATCCGCACCACAGGTTTCGGCTCCGCAAAATCCAGCCCCGGTCACAGCGGTTGCAGCAAACGTGAAGGGGCAGGCAAAGCCCATCGACGAATTCTATCCGGCCCGGGGCGGGCCGTCTCCCGGCGCGCGGCCCAGAGTGGCGCTGGCGGCGGGTGATATCAGTCTGAATTTTCAGAACGCCAGTATTGCGGAAATTGCGGGCGTCATTCTGGGCGATCTGCTGAAGCTTCCGTTCACCATTGATGCGGGCGTGCAGGGCAGCGCTTCACTCAACACCGGCACGCCCGTGAACCGGGATGCGCTGATCCCGGTGCTCGAAGCCATCCTGTCCAGCATGAATGCCGTGCTGATCAACCAGGGCGAGGTGTACCGCATCCGGTCCGCCAGCGGCATGGATTTGCCGGGCGCGCCCGTCGGTTCAGGTTTGCCGTCTGGCGCAGGCGCAGGCTTCGAAGTGTTTGCGCTTTCCTACATTGGCGCTGTGGAAATGGCGAAGATCATCGCGCCGCTGGTGCCCGAGGGCAGGCCGGTAAATACGGACGCCAGGCGCAACCTGCTGATTGTCGGCGCCACAGGGCCGGAGCGTCAGTCGGTGCGCGAAACCATCGCCCTGTTTGATGTGGACGCCATGGCGGATCAGTCCGTGCTGCTGATCAGCCTGGAACATGTCGATGTCAAAACCATTCTCTACGAACTGGAAAATATTTTCGGTGACACCGGCAAGGGGCCGCTTGCCGGTCTGGTGCGGTTTGTGCCGATTGAACGCTTGAATGCGCTCATGGTGCTGTCTTCCCAGCAGGGATACCTGAGCCAGGCGCGGGACTGGGTCCACCGCCTTGACCGCACGCGGCGCGCGGACGAACAGACGGTATTCGTCTATTTCATGCAGCATGGCTCGGCGCCGGAGATGGTGAAAACCCTGCACGAGATTTTTATCGCCACACCAAATGCGCGTGAAACAGCGCCAGAAACGGGACAGGCGGAAACGGACGCTTCGATTGCGCCGCCCCTGCCGCAGGGAAATAGCACTGGCCTTGCGCCGCTGCCTCTGCGCATTACGGCGGACCGTTCCAAAAACGCCTTGTTGATACAGGGCAATGAACGCCAGTATCAGCAGGTCAAGGATGTGCTGGGCAAGCTGGACATCGCCCCGTTGCAGGTGATGATCGAGGCGCAAATTGTTGAGGTCAGCCTGGGCGACACGCTGCGCTACGGGGTGCAGTATTTCCTCGATACCGGCGGCCTGAAAATTGATGAAGACAGCATCACGCAACTGACGTCCGGCGCGTCAGCCACTGCTATTGCGCCAAATCTGTCATCGCCGCCGGGGGGCGGCTTTGCATTTTCCTTATCGGGCAGGGCAGGGCAGAACCGCGTCGTTCTGGACGCGCTGTCGGATTTAACCAGCGTCAATATGATTTCCGCGCCGACATTGTTTGTGCTGGATAATCAGGTGGCGCGCCTGCGGGTGGGCGATGAAGTGCCGATCATCACGCAAACCGCCGATGGTCTGACGAATGATTCACGCACTCTGAATACGGTGCAATATCGCAGCACCGGCGTGCTGCTGGAAGTAACGCCTCAGGTCAATTCCGGCGGCATGGTAACCCTGCAAATCGTGCAGGAAGTCAGCGCGGCGGTGAATACGCAAAACTCGGGCAGTTCGACCATCAACTCTCCCACCATCCAGCAGCGCAGCTTTCTTAGCACGGTGGGCGTTCGCGACGGTGAGACCATCCTGCTGGGGGGGCTGATCCGAGAGCAGGCGTCAAAGGGGCGCAGCGGCATTCCGGTGCTGCATCAGATCCCGGTATTGGGAAATCTGTTCGGGCGCACCAGTAATTCCGCCCAGCGCACGGAACTGCTGGTGATGATCACCCCGCGCGTCGTGCGCGACCACATGCAGAGCCGCGACGTGACCGCCGCGATCCGCGAAAAATATCAGGCTATTCTGCTGTTGCAGGCTAAGGGCGCCGATCGCCCGCGTGGCGTGTATGGGGAATAGGGCGGTTCTATCGCGGCGTCAGGGTGGTGTCGATCTGATATTTGCCGTTGCCGCCGCAGCAATGCTGGACCGAAAGCAGATAGTTGCCCGGATTGACCATGGTATGAATGCCGAAATTATAGCCATCACCCCCATCATCATTGCTGGCGACCGGGTTGCCGCGGCTGTCCGTCAGACGGGCAATGACATCACTTGATCCGTGCGAACGCAGGGCGAGAAGACCGGGTTCAGTAATGCGCAGCGCAAACATATCCACATCGTTGCCCGTGCCGATCTGCCCAAAACCTTTGGCGCTGGACGCGCCTGCGGGTAACAGGGCCGTTGCGGTGCGCGGTGTTGCGCCGTGATCATCGGGTTCCGTGACTGCGGCGCCCGTCCGCCCGGCGCCAACGCTGACATCGAAACTGGCGACAGGCGTCAGGGCATCGCCGGCGCGGTATAAATAAAGTTTGGCAAAACCATCGGGGATGGCATCTGAAAAAACGGTGCTGGCCAGCAGCCGCCCGGCTTCGGTCTTGAGAATATTGATGGTGCTTCCCGGCGGTCCCGCCAGAATCGCATCTGCGCCGGCGCGGGCAATTTCAGGTCCCGAAAGGGTAATCATTGTGCGCTGATTGCGTGCAATCCGCGCCACGGGATAGGCCGGGGGGCGCGTTCCCGGATTTTCAAGGGCTGTGGCAAATTGGGGTATCCAGGATGCGGCGGATGCAGGCAGGCTGGCATCGGCCCTTGCAAGGGATTGCAGCGCCCCGCCCATGGCGCCGCCCAGTGTCGTTGATAGTGTGCCTGTCAATCCTTCACGCGCCGCAAACAGGCCGCTTTTGGTGCGTTGAAACAACAGCGGGCGGGCTCCGGTTTGGCCGCCTAACGACCGGTATAGACTGAACAAACGCCGCGCGGCCTCCGCCAGCTCCCGGTCAGGCGCCGACAGCCTGCCGTTCCCCGGTGAACTAACCGCGCCATCCGGTGTTATGCGCAGCAGTGGACCCTCTTCCTTCAGGGTTTCTGGGGCTATCAGATTTGCAGCGTTGAACAATTGCATAAGTCCGGCAAGATATTCCGGACTGCTGTCTGCCTCGACGCTGAGT
>JBEBFX010000074.1:0-14664 GCA_040081735.1 Alphaproteobacteria bacterium
TCGGCGCGGCGCTTGATTTCGGCCTCGCCGCGCTCGGCGCCCTTGGGGCCGACGATCAGCTGCCAGGGAAGGCCAATCAGATCCATGGTGGCGAATTTTGCGCCCGCGCGTTCGTCCGTATCGTCATAGAGCACGTCTTTTCCGGCGGCGCGCAGCCTGCCATACAAATCCGCACACGCTGCATCCACCGCTGCATCACCCGCTTTGAGATTGATCAGGCCCACATCAAACGGCGCGACACTTGCGGGCCAGATGATGCCGCTGGCGTCATGGCTCGCCTCAATGATGCCCGCCACCAGCCGCGACACGCCAATGCCATAGGAACCCATCTCGACGGTGATCAGCGACCCATCGGGGCCGGTCACCCTGGCGTTCATCGCATCCGAATATTTGGTGCCGAAATAGAAAATATGCCCCACTTCAATGCCGCGCGCGGTGCAGCGTTTATCCGCAGGCACTTCCTTTTCATAGCGCGCCGCATCGTGTTTTTCATCCGTGGCGGCGTATAAGGCCGTCATGCTATCGACCAGCGGCTGCAAATCCGAGGCGTAGTCGATATTTTCTGCGGCCCAGTCGCGCGCCAGCGTGTCGGCGTGACAGAACACCTCGCTTTCGCCGGTGTCCGCCAGAATGATGAATTCGTGGCTCAGATCGCCGCCGATGGGCCCCGTATCCGCCGCCATCGGAATGGCCTTCAACCCCATTCTGGCGAAGGTGCGCAAATAGGCAATGAACATGGCGTTATAGGACCGCCGCGCCCCCGCCGCATCAATGTCGAACGAATAGGCGTCCTTCATCAGAAATTCGCGGCCCCGCATAATGCCAAAGCGCGGACGGATTTCGTCGCGGAACTTCCACTGAATATGATACAGATTGCGCGGCAGATCGCGGTAGCTGCGCACCGTGTTGCGGAAAATGTCGGTGATCATTTCCTCGTTGGTCGGGCCGAACAGCATCTCGCGCTCGTGCCTGTCGGTGATGCGCAGCATCTCCTTGCCATAATCATCATAGCGGCCGCTTTCGCGCCACAGATCGGCGGACTGAATGGTGGGCATCAGCAGCTCGATGGCCCCGGCGCGGTTCTGTTCCTCGCGCACAATCTGCTCGATCCTGCGCAGCACTTTCAGCCCCAGCGGCAGCCAGGCATAAATACCGGCGCTCATCTGGCGGATCATGCCCGCGCGCAGCATCAGCCGGTGCGAGACAATCTGCGCCTCGGAGGGGTCTTCTTTCAATACGGGCAGAAAGAACTGCGATAGCTTCATGACGGGCCTGCTTCCATTGCCGGGGTTTGCAGGTGACTTTTAGGCAATGGCCTGGGATATAGCAATCACCTGGCAGTGCGGCGTCATCTGGGAGCAGCCGGGAGCGGACAGCTACCGGGCGCAATCCGGCGCGGCGGTTCCGGACGGGCTGCGGTATAAAAATCTCTCATTAAAGCTGAGCGAGGCGCCGCCCTCTAAATCCCGCACCTGGACCCTGCCGATTTTTGCTCTTGGCAGGTAGGCGGCAGGCATCCCGGATTCCGGATCGGCGCTTGTATAGGGATCGGCGTCAATCTCAATCTCAAAATTTTGCGGCATGCTGCCCGCCGCCTCGGATCCCTCAATATCTGCGGGGACTACGCGACGGCCCGCCACACTATCCCTGCCAGGCTGATAGGAGACATCTGCATCGGGAACATGGGGTTCCAGCACAGTGCATCTCGCGGCGTGCGCAACATCAAGCCGTTCCGCCCGTACCGGCGGCGGCGATGCAAGCAGAACAATTAACAACATGGCGGCCAGCTTGATCATGCAATATGATACAAGTAAGCGTATTAATATATCCTCTATGCCATGGCGTTTTTGCACGTCGCAAACACGCTTATATATATAAATGTAAGTAACAACAGGGTTATTTTTGAACGATAATTAGAAATGTCAAAAAGAATCTAATATAGGCATTTAATTCGTGACTCTTTGCCCAGGACGAAATAAGTTACTTTCTAACAAAGAGGCGTGTGCCACACAGTATGGCTGGCCCGAGTTTAGGGGGAAAATCATCCGGGGGGCGCGAAAGCGATCTCACCATTCTACAGGCCTCAGGGTTTTATGCCCGAAAGGTACTGTATCCGTGGGGGTGCCATAATAAGAACAACCCAACATCCGCAAGGCTTTCGAGTCTTGCTTTTTTTTGCCCGTAGCAATGTTGGCGTTCGCTGTTCTACACAAATATTCAGACCATGATCCGGCGCGTTAAATTTGAATGCGCCCTTCTGAAATCTGTTTACCTGCTTGCGCATTCACCCCATCATGGGCACAACAGCCACGTGCGATAACAATAATAATCGGGAGCAGATAATGTCGATCCAGTCACATGTAACACCGGGCGCCCTGGACGGGGTGCGGGTTATAGATTTCACCGGGGTCATCGCCGGGCCGTATAGCACCCGCCTGATGGCGGACCTTGGCGCGGAAGTCATCAAGATTGAGGCGCCGGGCGGCGATCTGCTGCGCACAATATTGCCGCGCCGCAAGGGCCGCAGCACCTATTTCGGGCAATTGAACGCCGGTAAAAAAAGCATCTGCCTGGACCTGAAAGACCCGCGCGCCGTAGACCTGGTGCTGAAACTGGCTGAAACAAGCGACGTTGCCGTGCAAAATTTCCGTCCCGGCGTAATGCGGGGCTTTGGTCTTGGCTATGAGCATCTGAAGCTGCGCAACCCGAAAATCATCTATTGCAACATGTCCGGCTTTGGCCAGGAAGGCCCCGCTTCGGACTGGGCGGCGTTCGCACCGATCATTCATGCCTATGCCGGCCTGGATGCGGCAATGATGACCTGGCAGTCAGACAGCCAAAAGCCCATCAACGGCTCGGTCCCGTTTGCCGACTATATGACGGGCATCCATGGCAATGCCGCGATGGTGGCGGCGCTGTTCCGGCGCGAACGCGTCGGCAAGGGAGAAGAAATCGACATCGCCATGACCGATGTGATTTACAACGCCCTGACCAACGAATTGCAGGAGCACGATTTCCAGACCACCGCCGCGCGCCTGATGTACCGGCCCATCAAGGCGAAAGAAGGCATGTTTGTCGTCAATCCCCTGTCGCCAAAGAATTTCGCCGATGTGTGCAGATCCTGCGGCCACCCGGAATGGGCGGAAAAATATTCCCTGCAGGCGCCGGAACGCCAGCAGAACTGGATAGGCCTGCTGAATGAGATCGAGGAATGGGCGAAGGATCGCACAGCCGCTGAATGCGAGGAAATCATCAGCGCGGGCGGCTGCCCTGTCGCCCGTGTACGCCGTATTGAAGACGCCCTGGGCGATCCCCAGGCGCTGTTCCGTCAAAGCGCAATCGAGATCAAGGACGGCGCAGGCGCATTCAGGGTTGCCAATACGCCGCTGCGCATGTGTGATTCTGAATCGCGCATACGCGAGCATGCCCCCGACGTGGGCGAGCATAACAGAGAAATCCTGCAAGGTATTCTGGGGTTATCGGATAGCGAGATTGCCAGACTTGTAGAGGATCGCGTGGTGCAGGGAGACCGGGCCGCTTCGTAGGCCTGCGCGTAACAGACATGGAACAGTTCCGCAAAAGGCTTTACGCCAGTTTCGATTTTGCGCTGATTCCGATTGCGGATTTTCTGATCCGCCATCGGATGACGCCGAACAGGCTGTCGGTCATTGGTCTTTTGCTGAATTTTCTGGCCGCCTTCTGCATCCTTCTGGGCGGTCTGTTCCCTGGCGGTTTTGTATACCTGTTCGCAGGTCTGGTTGATCTGTTTGACGGCACTGTCGCGCGCCGCGGCGGCCTCGCCACCGAGTTTGGCGGATTTCTGGATTCCAACTTTGACCGCATCGCCGAAGGCGTCATTTTTGCCGCCATCGCCTACCAGTTTGCCGCCAGCGGCAAGGCCGTCACGGCGTCCGTTGTTGTTTTGGCGTTGCTGGGATCGTTCATGGTCAGCTACACCCGCGCCCGCGCCGAGGCGCTTGGTCTGGTTGGCAAAAGCGGTTTTGCCTCGCGTTTTGAGCGGCTGCTGCTGATTTCAGCGGCGCTGATGGCGGGCTTTCTGGAGCTTGCCATCTATGCGCTGACCGTCCTGACCCTGGTCACGGTTGCGCAGCGCATCTGGTCAACCTACTGGCAACTGGAAGAAAAAAAGGCGGGGATCGCACCCCCGCCCTGATCGCGTGCGTGGCGCAGGCATCACATCGTGGTATAGCCGCCATCGACGACAATTTCCGCGCCGGTTATATAGCTCGACTCCGATGACGCCAGGAACAGCACAGGATAGGACACCTCGCGCGGCTCGGCTGGACGGCGCAGCAGCGTGGTGCCCAGAAACGCCCGTTCGCCCTTTTCGTTTACCAGAAAATCCTGGGTCATCGGCGTGCGGATGACCCCCGGATGAATGGAATTGGCGCGGATATTGAACGGCGCATATTCGACCGCCACAGATTTCGTCAGAATGCGCACCGCGCCTTTGGCCGCCTGATAGGCCGCAGCGCCCTTCATCCCGATGATGCCCGCGATCGACGAGATATTGACAATCGATCCGCCGCCCGCTTTTTGCATGGCGGGAAGAATATGCTTGCAGCCAAAAAACACGCCTTTGACATTGATGTCAAGCATCCGGTCCAACTCTTCGCCGGTGGTGTCCTGGGTGTTTTTCATGATCAGAATACCGGCGTTGTTGACCAGAATATCCACCCGTCCAAACGTGGACATGGCCTGATCCACGGCCGATTTCCATTCCGCCTCCTTCGCGACGTCAAACTTGATGAACAGGCCCTGCCCGCCCTTGCTGTTGATATCGGCGACGGTTTGCCGCCCGCCCGCTTCATTGACATCGGAAACGACGATCGTCGCCCCCTGTTCGGCCAGCAGCAGCGAATGTTCCCGTCCCATGCCGGAACCGCCGCCCGTTACAAACGCAATCTTGCCTTCTACCCGTCCCGCCATGATTTTTCTCCCTGCTGAATGTGATGTTTATGTAGTGGTGTAGCCGCCATCAACCATGATTTCCGCACCGGTGATATAGCTTGATTCACTGGACGCCAGAAACAGCACCGGATAGGCAACCTCGCGCGGCTCCGCCGGACGGCGCAGGATGGTGGATCCAAGAATGGCCCTGGTCGATTCCGCGGTCGTCAATATATCCGTCGTCATCGGCGTACGGATGACGCCCGGATGAATGGAATTGCAGCGAATGTTGAACGGCGCATATTCCACCGCCACGGATTTCGTCAGAATACGCACGGCCCCCTTTGACGCCTGGTAGGCGGAAGCATGCGACGCGCCGATAACGCCATAAATCGAGGATATGTTTATGATCGATCCGCCGCCAGCCTTTTGCATCGCGGGCAGAATGTGCTTGCAGCCAAAGAACACGCCTTTGACATTGACGTCCAGCATGCGGTCCAGTTCCGGCCCGGTCGTGTCCTGGATCAGCTTCATCAACAGGATGCCGGCATTGTTCACCAGTATATCGACCCGTCCGAATGTTGATACCGCCTGATTGACGGCGGCCTGCCATGCCGCTTCACTGGCCACGTCGAAATTGATGAACAGGCCCTGGCCGCCCTTGCTGTTGATCATGGAAACCGTTTCGCGCCCGCCCGCTTCATTAACGTCGGAGACAATGATGCTGGCCCCTTCTTCGGCCATCAGCAGCGCATGTTCGCGCCCCATGCCCGAACCGCCGCCGGTTACAAATGCAATCTTGCCTTCTACCCGTCCCGCCATATCCGTCTCCCTGCTTGTTTTAGTTGTTCATTACACCCAGTTGGGCAGAATTTCGTTTGCCCAGATTTCCAGCGAACGCATCTGCACATCGTGGGGGATCATGCCGGTATATTGCCACATCACGAAATATTCCGGATTCTGAAATTTCGCCATATGCTCGATCTGGCGGTTGACCTCATCGGGCGTTCCGACAAATTCGAAACCGCTCTCGAACAGGGCGTCAATGCCGCCTTTCATTTCGCCGGTCTGGCCTTTTTTGCGGAACGCTTCGTTGAACCCGATCGGTTCAAACCAGTTCGTCCACACGAAGCCATTGGCCTCCCGTGCATAACGCCGCATCTCGTTGCCGTCGCGTCCAACCAGACAGTCGCGGAATATGCCGACGCCGTCTCCTTTTTTGAGAGTGCGCCCGGCTTTGGCCGCCGTCTCCTGATAGGTCGTCAGAAGATCGTCAAGCGCCGGATCATCGGTCGCTATGGCGATGGGAACAATGCTTTCACGGGCGCAGAAATCAAACGTGCTCTGGCTGAACGAGAACGGCTGGAAGATTTGCGGATGCGGCTTTTGATAACATTGCGGCGCGGTGCCGATTTCCTTGATCAAGCCGTCAGCGCCCAGGCCCCTGCCATAATCACGGATCGCAGAATGGTCGAACTCCAGATTATCGGGCGGGATCGTCCACTGATCGGACTTATGCGTAAAGGTGCCGCCCGCCCAGGCTTTTTTCATAATGGCGTAATGGTCTTCGAACAGCGCGCGGTTCCTCATGTCACGGTCGGATTTGTCCGACATGGTGCCCCCAACCCCATAAACCTGCCCCATGGTGTCGGCCCAGCGGCGCTGATAACCCCGCGCGATACCGGTAAAGCTGCGCCCGCGCATCATCTGATCCAGCATCGCAATGTCTTCGGCCAGCCGCAGAGGATTGTGGAATGGCAGCACATTCGCCAGCTGCCCCACCCTGATGTGCTTGGTCTGCATTCCGAGATACAGCGCCAGCATGTTCGGATTGTTGGAAACTTCAAAGCCTTCAATATGAAAATGGTGCTCTGTACAGGCGACGCCCCAGAAACCCATTTCGTCGGCTGCTTTGACCTGTGCGGTTAACTGCCACAACATGTTTTGATAGGCCTGGGTATTCTGGCCGATCATGCCTTTTTTAATTTGGGGGTTCGTACCTACGGACGGCAGATAAAACAGCATGAATTTCATGGCGGCGGCTTCCCTGTTATTTTTCTAATTCAAATTAGATAAATTCGGATAGACAAGCAACGATATTGATTCATTGATCAACAGTCTGGGCATGGCGACGCGCTTGGCTTTTAACATTGCTCACTCTAGTATAGATATTTATTCACAAATTCAGATCGCAAAACGCTGTCCGGCGCGCGAAACCGGCGGGGAAATCACGAGGGAAAACCATGCACGCATTGTTTGAAAAACAGGGCCATATCGCCATCATCACCATGAACCGGCCCGAAGCGCTGAATGCCCTCAGCCCGCAAATGCTCTGCCAGCTGGCGGATTACTGGAAAGAGGTTCGCGACAATCCCGATATTCGGGTCGCTGTCGTTACTGGCGCTGGGCCGAAATCCTTCTGCTCGGGCGCCGACCTTGGCCAGCTGATCCCGCTGTTTACCGGCTCGCGGGAACCACAAAACGACTTTGAAAAGCGCGTTGTTTCGGATCGCTCCCTGACGGGTATTGGCATTTTACGCGATTTCGACACTGTAAAACCCGTCGTGGCGGCGGTTAACGGCTTTGCCATCGCGGGCGGCTGCGAACTGTTGCAGGGAACCGATCTGCGTGTCGCATCCGATAAGGCCCGTTTTGGCGTGCAGGAAGTCAAATGGGCCATTTTCCCAGGCGGCGGATCAACCGTGCGTCTGCCAAAGCAAATTCCCTATTGCCGCGCGATGGAGCTGCTGATTACCGGTGATCTGATCAGCGCCCAGGAAGCGTTCGATATCGGGCTGATCAACAAGGTCGTGGCGCCCGAAAAAGTCATGGACGCGGCGATGGAATACGCCGCCAAACTGGCCCGGAACGGCCCCATCGCCGTGCAGGCCATCCGCCGTTCGGCGCGCGAATGCATGGGCCGCCCCGAAGCCGAAGCCATGGCCATGGAAAACAAGTTCATGGCCCCGGTGTTCAAATCCGAGGATGCCGTGGAAGGCCCGCGCGCCTTTATGGAAAAACGCGAACCGGTATTCAAGGGCCGCTGATCCTGCAATCTGGCCAAGACAGATAATCTGTTCCATACTGGCGGGGATGTTTCTCCGCCATTTTTTTGAAAGCCCCCATCCATGGACAAACGCTACAGCAAGGCCGATGCGCCCCCCGGTAAATTCGGCGATACCGATGAAGAACTACTGGCCAAACCAACCGTATTCCGCGATGACCTGTTCAAGGGCAAGCGGGTGCTGGTGTCGGGCGCGGGCACCGGCCTGGGCAAGGCCATCGCCTATCTGTTTGCCCGGCTGGGCGCCGATCTGGTGATCTGCGGGCGCGATGAAGCGAAGCTGAGAGTTTCCGAAGCCAGGCTGAACAAACTGGGCGCGAAAGTAGACGTCCATGCCCTGTCCATCCGCGATCACGACGCGGTAGCCAAAATGATGGACGCGTGCTTTGCCAATGGCGGCATCGATATTCTGATCAACAATGCGGGCGGGCAATTTTCGCAAAAAGCCATCGACTTTTCCGTCAAGGGCTGGAACGCCGTCATCGACACCAATCTGAACGGCAGCTGGTACATGATGCAGAACGCGGCCCGGAACTGGCGCGCCGCAGGCCGCCCCGGTCATATCATCAATATTGTTGTCGTGTTCGTGCGCGGCAGCCTGGACACGGCTCATAGCGGTGCGGCCCGGGCGGCGGTTACCTATCTGTCCAAGACCGTTGCCGTGGAATGGGCGGAACATAACATCCAGGTTAATTGCGTTGCCCCCGGCGCAATCGAAACCGAAGGCTTTGGCAATTATCCGCCCGAAGCGGCGGCGACTTTTGCGCGCTCCAACCCGATGATGCACACCGGCGAGGCCCAGGATATTGCCGAAGCCTGCGTCTATCTGGCCGCGCCGTCAGGCAAATTCATCACCGGCGAGTTGCTGACAGTAGATGGCGGCGGGCAATTGTGGGGCGAGTTATGGACGTATAAGCAACCGGATTATTTCAAACTCGGCGGTTCAGGGGGTCAATAGAGCATGTCACAACGTTTCAGCAAGGCCGATGCGCCGCCCGGCAAGTTCGGATCGACAGATGAGGAGCTGGCGGTCATCCCGACCGTGTTCCGCCCCGATCTGTTCAAGGGCAAGCGGGTGCTGGTGTCGGGTGCGGGCAGCGGCCTTGGCAAGGCGACAGCCTATCTGTTTGCCCGGCTGGGGGCCGATCTGGTGATTTGCGGGCGCAACGAGGAACGCCTCGCCAATGCAGAAAACTGGCTGAAAAAATTCGGCGCCAAAGTTGAAACCCATGCCCTCACAATTCGCGATCACGACGCGGTTGCAGGTATGATGGACAAGGTTTTCGCCAATGGCGGCATCGACATCCAGATCAATAATGCCGGCGGTCAGTTTTCGCAAAAATCAATCGATTTTTCGGTCAAGGGCTGGAACGCCGTCATCGACACCAATCTGAACGGCACCTGGTATATGATGCAGAACGCCGCCCGGCACTGGCGCGCCGAAAAACGCCACGGCCATATCATCAATATTGTCGCGGTGTTTGAGCGCGGACTGCCGGATGCGGCGCATACCTGCGCGGCGCGCGCCGCCGTGACCTATCTTTCCAAGACCGTGGCGGTCGAATGGGCCGAACACAATATCCAGATCAATTGCGTCGCCCCCGGCGCGGTGGAAACGGAAGGCTTTGGCAATTATCCGCCCGAGGCCGCCGAGACCTTCAAATTCGCCAATCCGATGATGCGTTCGGGCGAGGCGCATGACATTGCCGAGGCCTGCGTGTATCTGGCCGCGCCATCGGGCAAATTCATCACCGGGGAATTGCTGACCGTAGATGGCGGACAGCAATTATGGGGTGATATCTGGCTGTACGGCAAACCCGATTATTTCAAGCGGGGCGGATAGGACCGGGCCTGGTTCACCCTGCATGATCCGGATTATTGACCACGATGAAACCGGCGCAAAAAATTACTTCAGTTCTGATCGTGGAAGATCACGTTATCGCGAGCGCCGGCCTGAGCTTTATTCTCAACCAGCAGGGCCGGTTCACGGTGCTTGGCGTCATCAATCATGGTGACGCGGCGCTGGCGGAAATAACCCGTCTTGATCCAGATATCGCAATCATCGATATGGTGCTGCCGGGAAAAAGCGGTTTGGCGATCCTGGAAAGCCTGAAGTCCCGGGGCGCGCGATGCAGGGTTTTGATGATATCCGGGCAGGCAACCGGAGTTGAGTTCAGTCACGCCATTGATCTTGGGGCGGACGCCGTCATATCCAAAATCGACCCCCCGGAGATAATCTTCAGCGCCCTTGAAGGAATAATTGAGGGCCGGCAATATATTTCCGGCTGGGTTCATGAATTTGCCGGGTCGGCGGGCGATGACCGGGTGCAAAACCTGACTGCCCGCGAGCGCCAGGTGCTGGCGCTGATGACGGAGGGGCTCAGCAATACGGAGATTGCAAAACATATCGGGGTCGAAGCGCGGACCGCTAAAAAGCACCGTGAAAATCTGATGCGCAAACTAAAAGTCAGCACCGCCGTCGAGGCCAGCCGGATAGCCTATCAGCTCGGCCTGGTCGCCCTGCCCCGCCTGACATGACAGGACGGCCGGTCCGCTGCATCTTGCTGCTGGCTTTCTGCTTCCTGCTTCTTATTGGTCCGCCGGTCCGCGCACAGGACACAATTGAATTATATCCGGAAACTTCCCCGGCGCCGTTTCACGCGAAAATCTGGTACCTGTTCGACGAGGCGGGTGATATGCCTCTGGACGCCGTGCTTGCGCATCCCGGGCGGTTTCAACGCAACCTTTCCGGTCAGATCAACTTTGGCATAACGGGCGCGGTGATATGGTTGCGCCTGGATGTTGCGAATGCCGGCGGAAAACCAGGAGAATGGCTGCTCGGCACATTGCTGCGCAGCGCCGAAATTCTGGATATTTATCTGCTGCACGACGGCAAAGCGGAATTGCTGTTCAGCGCCACGGACACTGCCGCCGCAAGCGCCGCCCTGCAAACGTATAATATGCTGGCGGTAAAAATTCGTCTCGCTCCGGGAAAAGGCGGTGCGCTTTATATTCGATATCATTCGCAGAACATTACGCGGCTGCCGCTAAAAATCACAACATTCGCAGAGGCCGCCGAAGAAAAGCAGAACAATTACGTAATATTCACAATTGTCGCCGCCAGCGTCGCGACATTTGCAGTCTATAGCACTGCGATCTTTTTGTTTATTGGCGGCCGGGCCATTTTGTATTACGCCATCGCCGAAATGGCGATGGTGCTGTTGCTTGCCAATTTTGATGGCATTCTCAGCATCAGTTTTGGAAGCTACACGCCCGTTATCCGCCTGGTGGCGCCGGCGGTTTTCAGCGGGCTTAATATTATCTTCACGACCCTGTTCGCCCGGAATTTCTTTCCGTTACGCACGCTGGCCCCACGCGTTGATCTGTTCCTGCGCTGCATGCTTTGGGCTGGATTTGCCTATCTGGCCGCGACCGGTTTATTCGCAGGATGGCCCGAGATTTTCGATCTGGTGCAGATCATTCCCTATATCCTGCTTGCCGCCTTATGGCTGTTCCTGCCATTGCTGGCGATCCATGCGACGGTGCGTTGGCGGACCAGCTATTGGCCGCTTATACCTGGCCTGTTCAGTGTCCTGTTCGCCCACGGATACTGGATACTGATTGTTGCAAACCTTGTTCCTGAACCGCCGTTTCCGCCGCGGCTGCTGGGCCTGAATTTCGTTTTTCAGGGATTTTTTATGGCGATCGCCATTGTGCTTCAGGTCCGTCAATTGCGGGACGACAGATTACAGGCGGAACTTGATCTGAACGCGGCGCTGCAGCAACAGCTGGCGGCTGCCAACAGAAACGCTGTAATGCTCCGCGAAATGGCGGATCAGGGACGGCTGGTGCAGGCGGCCGGTCATGATACCCGTTCAATACTGTATGGACTGCGAAATCTGGCCTACTCACTGAAACAGGATGTGGATGCAGCCCAGGTCTCCCATGCAGCGCTGGAAATCGGCTATTTGACAGACGATCTGGAAGCGGTGTTCAGCACCACCATCGCCGGCGCCGTCAGCGGCGGCCATGAAGATATTCTGGCCATCGAATATGTAGCGATGGAGCGCGTATTGTCGGCAGCGCAGCTTATTCATGAACGTCAGGCGCGCCATAAGGGGCTGCGTTTTGAAGTCTACGGAGGCGCTCATAATCTGGTGACAGATCGGGCGTTGCTGGGGCGCATTCTGGGAAATCTCATCGAAAACGCCTGCCGCTACACAGAACGCGGCGGCGTTATACTGGCGGCGCGCCGGTGCGGAGACTGCCTGCGTCTTCAGGTCTGGGACAGCGGATGTGGCGTCGAGGATGATTTGCTGGCCCGGTTGCTGGACCCGGACGCCGGTCAGCAACGCGGCGCGGATGCAGGTCCTGGACGCGGCAGCGGATTGCAGACCGCCAAATTGCTGGCGGCTCGGCTTGGCGGAAGCATTGCCGCCTGTTCCCGTCCTGGTCATGGCTCCCGGTTTGAGCTTGTTTTACCGATGCGATCCGCACCCCGGACCACAATTGCCGCCCGGTTATGGATATTGGACGGCAATGCCCAGCACGCGCAAAAACTTCAGGCTATGGCCCACGGCATCGGTCTTGACTGCACGGTGATATCCGCGCGGGAGTTTGCGCAGGAATTTGGTCAGCCGGGTATTTCCGCAAACGATCTGGCGCTGATTGATCTTCACTTTGGCGGCGCTCTGGGAGGGATTGACGCCGCCGCCCGTCTTGGCGCCCTGTTGCCGCGCAGTAATATTTCCATCTGCACCTATGACCAGGGGGTGGATGTGAGGGCAAAGCTCGCCCCCGTCGCCGGCGTTATCCTGTATCAGCCGGTAAGCCAGCAAGCCCTTGTTTTTATGTCGGGAATCAAAGTGTGACGGCTGTCACAGCTTTTAAGTTTCTACGACCCTGGCCGTATTTAATATCCTGTTCATCAAGCGCACCATTTCCCCGTAAAGCCCTGTATTTCCGGGCCGGGTAACCATTACTTTTCGGAGAAACAAAATGCGCAATTTATCAAGGTCAAGGATGCTGGCCAGTACCGCATTTATGCTCGCAGGCGCATTCGCCGCCCAACCCGCTTCTGCCACCCTCATCGCACACTTTGTCGATGCGGCTTTTAATGCCGGCGCCGTACCCTCGGGTCAGTTCGATTCAGCATCAATTTCGGTGAACATTAATCCAAGCCTCACCAGTTGGATCGCATGGAATAATGCTTCTACGGTAGCTATTGCCAATCCGTCGTGCGGTGTGGGCGAGGCCTATGCCGGATTATGTCTCGGCGGCGCGATGGACGACTTCATGACCATCACGATAACAAACCCGGGCGGCGCAACATCGGCGTTCAATTATGACAGGAATAATATTCAAAATTCGCCGATAGGCGGAACTTTCCCGAACTTTGTGGATTTCCATCAAAATGTAATCTTTGGCGCCGCTGATTCAGCCCCTGATTCCAGGCGGGTCAACTTCTCCAATGGTCAATTCATCCGCGACGAAGCTGGAGCGCAAAATACGATTTTCACGTCAGCTGGGAACTATACTTTCGACTTTTCGTTCCGGAATGAACACGCGCCAAATGCCTCACATGGTGACATTTATTTGCTGGTCGATAGCGCGCCACCACCTCCAGGATCAACTCCGGGCGATCCGATTCTACCGGCCGGCCCAGGCCCCGGCGGATCAGGTTACGATTTCACATTTGATGTCACGCCAGATGATATGGTGTTTATCGACCCCGTCATCGCCATCGGTTATGATTATATCGTCAGCAGCGGCCCGAATATCGCCAGCGTGCTGCTACCAACCATCTTAAATGATGACGGTCAGTATGAAATCTATCTCTGGGACGGAGATGGGTTTGACATTCTGGATGGCGTGGCGACTGCAGAGAGCGACTATCTGTTCGATGCAGGCGGTGTTGACAGATTCAGGGTTCTAGGCATTGATGAAACCGCATTGCTTGATCCCGCCAACGCTACGGCGTTCGTCACCGGCTTGACTTTCGTGTCAGGCGGCACAGTAGCGATGAGCATGATCCCTGTCACATTTGATACGGATGCAGGCGCGGGTCAAAACGATGTTCCCGAACCATTTACCCTGTCGCTGCTGGGCGCGGGTCTGGCGGGCATTGGGGCGCTGCGGCAGCGGCGCACGCGCTAAAACGGCGACGAGGTTAAATCAGAATGGCGGCTTTTAGCCCGGCATTTTCTTTTTGGGGCTTATTCCTTAAACATGCAATATAATGCATCTGGATACGCGATCAGCCCGAATGGGAAAATTTATGGAACATATCATCCAATTACATATAGAGAAGCTGCCGGAAGGGGTGTATCTAGCCACCAGTGATGAGTTGCAAGGTTTAGTTGCGCAGGGCCGCACGATCCAGGAAACCATTGAGATCGCGCGCGACGTAGCGAAAAAACTGATTGAGGCGCAAACCGGTGTACAGAGCGCGGTGCTGACCCCGGTCCGTGAAGTGTTCGATTACCCCTTGATCGTCGCCACTTGATTGAAACGGCGTAATGGGCAGACTTGCTGGTTTCACTTACCGCGAGATTATCAAACGGCTGAAAGCGTTAGGCTTAGAATTCCATCGCCAGGCTTCTGGTTCTCACGAAATCTGGTTTAACCCGGCTAACAACCGCTACACCACTATTCCCAACCATCCCGGCGATATGCCGGAAGGCACATTA
>JBEBFX010000075.1:0-14657 GCA_040081735.1 Alphaproteobacteria bacterium
GACAAGGACTATCCCTCCCAGGTGCATGTGATCAATGACCAGATTGATCCGGTCAGCCGCAAGGTGCAGTTGCGCCTGGTGATCCTTAATCCCGATTACGCCATCAAGCCCGGCCTGTTTGCCCGCGCCACCCTGACATCTGATCCGCGTCCCGCAGTGACGCTTGACCGCCGCGCGGTGCTGGGCCCCCAGGATGGTCAATTTGTATTCGTCGCCATGGACGGACGCGCCAAGCAAACCAGTATTACCGCGCGCGAACTGGATGCGCGCCGGGTGGAAATTTTACAGGGTCTCACGCCTGAGGATCATGTGCTGATCGGGCCCAATCTGACACGGGTTCGCGATGGCGATGCAATCTCGGTGGAGATGGCGTATGTGGATTAGCGACCTTTCGATCAAGCGCCCCGTATTTGCAGTCATGCTGATCGGGGCGCTGGTCGCCCTGGGGCTGATCTCGATCACCCGCATCGGCTATGATCTGTTTCCCAGCGTCGAGTTTCCGTTTGTCAGCATCGTCACTACCCTTGAAGGCGCCGCGCCCGAGACGATTGAAACCGAAGTGACCGATATCATCGAGGAGCAGGTCAATACCATTGCCTCGATCAAGAGCATCCGCTCGCAGAGTTTTGAGGGACGTTCTTCCGTCGCCGTTGAGTTTGAATTAAGCGAAAATGTCGACGTCAAGGCCCAGGATGTGCGCGACAAGGTTTCTGTCGCCATCAAGGATCTGCCGCGCGATGTAAACCAGCCAATTGTAAGCAAGGTCGATCCGGACGCCCAGCCGATCATGTCGGTAATGGTCGCCGGTGATCTGCCTATCCGCGACATCACCCAGTTCGCGGATAATGTGGTGAAAGAGCAGATTCAACGCCTGCCCGGCGTCGGTTCCGTGACGCTTGTCGGGGGCCGCGACCGCGAAGTGCGCATCTGGCTCGATGCGGACAAGATGCGCGCATATCAGCTGACCGCCGATGACGTGATCCGCGCCATTCAGAACGAACATGCGCAATTGCCCGGCGGGCAGTTGCAGACGGCCGGCAATGCGGCCGAATTCGGCGTCAAGACCATGGGCGAGGTAAGCTCGGTTGCCGAATTTGGCGAAATCGTTGTGACGTTTCGCGACAACGCGCCCACGCGGGTGCGGGATGTGGCGCGCGTTGAAGACGGCATGGAAGACGAGCGCACATTCGCTGAATTGAACGGCCGGCCCGGCGTGTCGCTGGAGGTGCGCCGTCAATCCGGTGAAAATACTTTGGATGTCGCCAGTGCAGTCAAGGCGGCGTTGGGCAATATTGTGGCCCAGGCCCCCGCAGGCCTGAATATTGTCGTGGCCCGCGACATATCGACCTTTATTCAAGGGTCGGTCGAGGATGTCACCAAGGACCTGATTATCGGCCTTGGGCTTGTCGTCGCCGTCACCCTGGTGTTCCTGATGAGCAGCCGCGCTACAGCCATTGTCGCCATTGCGATGCCCACATCCATCGTTGCGACGTTTTTTGCGTTTTATGTGGCCGGATTTACCCTGAATATGATGACCATGATGGCGCTGAGCGTCGCCGTTGGCCTGGTTGTGGACGACGCCATCGTAGTGCTGGAATCAATTTTTCGAGCCATCGACGAAGGTTTCAAGCCGATGGAAGCCGCTTCGGTTGGCATCAAGCGCGTTGGCGGCGCCGTCATTGCGGGCACCAATTCGATGCTCGTCGTGTTTGTGCCCATTGCCTTCATGGATGGCATCGCGGGCAGGTTTTTCTTCCAGTATGGCCTGGCGGTAACCTTTGCCATCGCCGTCTCGCTGCTGGTGTCGCTGACACTGACGCCGAGCCTGTGCGCCCGTTTTCTGAAACCGCATTCGTCTTTCGGGCCGCTGGCGCGCCGGGTTGAGTCTGTGCATGAAGCGACCGAGCGCGCGTATGGGCGCATTCTCAATTTCGCATTGAGCCATCGATGGGTGATCGTTCTGGCCGGCGCCGTAGCCATTTTCGCGGGCATGATGATTGCAAGACTGGTGCCGAACGAGTTGGGGGGCAAGTCCGACCGCAGTGAATTTCTGGGGTCGGCAGAAATTCCATTTGGTTCCGGCATCGAGGAAACCAAGCGCGTCGCCAACCGGATCGCGGCGGAGCTTCGGGGTCTGCAACATGTCACCAATACCTTTGTCACGATTGGCGCGGACCAGCAGGCCAGGGTGAACAAGATGAATTTCTATATCGCGCTGACCCCAAAGCAGGACCGCAACGAGAGCTTTCTGATTGTTATGGAGCGGGCGCGGACCCTGATGCAGGGGTTTCCGGAATTGCGGAAATTCTCGCTGTCCGAGGTGCCGTGGATTTCCGGCTCCGGCGTCGAGGATTTCGATATTGACTATGTGGTGCGCGGCACCGATCTGGCCGAGATGGAGAAATTCTCCGGCGAAGTCATGGCGCGGATGCGCAAAAGTGGTCTTTATGTCGATGTGCAATCCAGTTTCGAAACCGGCAAACCCGAAATTCAGGTGGGCGTGGACCGGCAGCGTTCGGCGGACCAGGGCGTGTCCGTGCGCACACTTGCCTCCACGGTTCGCGCGCTGGTCGGCGGCATTGATGTGGCGACCTATGAGGAAGACGGTCTGCGCTACGATGTGCGCATACGGCTTGAGGAAAACCAGCGCAACGACCTGGCCAAGCTGGAGCAGATACAGGTGCGCGCGGCAAGTGGCGTTCTGGTCGATCTGCCGAATGTCGCCGGGATAAAAGTCAATTCAGCCCCCGCCCAGATCAACCGCAAGGATCGCATGCGGGCCATCGATATCTATGGAACCTCCGCTTTCGGCGTGCCGCTTTCGGTCAGCACCGACAGGGTCGATGAAATCATAAAGGAGGTCGGCCTGCCGGATGGTTACACAGGCAGCCATGAAGGCAAATCAAAACGCATGCGGGATTCCAGCGCGGCGATCAAGTTCGCCTTCTCCATCGCGATTGTTGCGCTTTATATGGTGCTGGCCAGCCAGTTCAACAGTTTCACCCAGCCTTTGGTGATCATGTTGACGGCGCCGCTGTCGTTTCTGGGGGCATTCGTCGCGCTCTATATCAGCGGGCAGCCGATCACCATGTTCGCCCAGATCGGACTTATCGGCCTGATGGGCGTGGTCATGAAAAACGGCATCCTGCTGGTCGATCAGGCGAACCAGTTGCGGGAAGCGGAAGGCGCAAGCGCGCGCGACGCCATCCAGCGGGCCGGGCCGTTGCGCATGCGCCCGGTGCTTATGACGGCGTTCGCCATGATTTTCGGCATGGTGCCGCTGGCGGTTTCGACAAGTCAGGGATCGGAGTTTCGCAGCTCGCTGGGCATTTTGCTGATGGGCGGCATGATTTCGTCCACCCTGCTGACCTTTGTGGTCGTGCCGGTTGCCTATACGATGCTGGATGACGCCAAACGGTACGTCAACATTGCGCTGGTTTTCCTGCACCTGCGCAAGCCGGACAAACCGGCCCAGGCGGAAGCGCCGGCCCATCAACCCCTGGCTGCGGAATAAACGCCGCTCGCAGCCGGGCGATGTTGTTGCTATAGTGGCGCCATGCAAGACGCCATTTCAGATATTCCGCCCCAGCCGGTATTCGCGAAAGACTATCGCGCGCCAGATTACCGGATAGCCCATGCCTGGCTGGAAGTAACCCTTGATCCCGCCGCGACGAAGGTTATTGCGCGTCTGGACATCGAGGCGCGCAATCCGGGTGTTTCGCCTTTGCCGCCGCTGCGGCTTGATGGCGAGAATATGGAACTGGGCGCCATTCTGATGGACGGGATACCCCTGCCAAAAGAAGCCTACACCCTTGATGCCGCACATCTGACGCTGCATGCGCCCAAAGCGCACTTCTGCCTGCAGGTGGAAACCGTCATCAATCCTGGCGCCAATACGGAACTGGAAGGCCTGTATCTGGCGGGCGGGCTGTATTGCACCCAGTGCGAGCCGGAAGGCTTTCGCCGCATCACCTATTTTATCGACCGGCCGGACAATCTGACCATATTCCGCACCCGGATTATTGGTGACAGCAAGACCTGCCCCGTGCTGCTGTCAAACGGCAATATGACGGACAGCGGCGTGCTGCCGGACGGGCGGCACTGGGCGGAGTGGCATGACCCTTTTCCCAAGCCGGGTTATCTGTTCGCCCTCGTGGCCGGTGATCTGGCCTGTGTGCGCGGCAGCTTTACCACCCAATCCGGGCGCGAAATTGATCTGCGCATCTATGTGGATCAGGGCATGGAAGACCGTTCGGCCTACGCCATGGATGCGCTCAAACGATCCATGCGCTGGGACGAAACACGCTTTGGCCTTGAATATGATCTGGACATCTACATGATCGTCGCCACCATCCATTTCAATATGGGGGCGATGGAAAACAAGGGCCTTAACGTTTTCAATTCCAAATTTGTCCTGGCCCGCGCCGACACCGCGACGGACGCCGATTTTGCGGGTATCGAGCGGGTGATTGCCCACGAATATTTCCATAACTGGACCGGCAACCGGGTGACCTGCCGCGACTGGTTTCAGCTGAGCCTGAAAGAAGGCCTGACGGTTTTTCGCGATCAGGAATTCTGCGCCGATATGCGCTCGCCCGCCGTGGCGCGGATTGAGGACGTGCGGGCTTTGCGCGCACGTCAGTTTGCCGAGGATGCAGGGCCGCTTGCCCATCCGGTACGGCCCGCGTCCTATATCGAGATCAATAATTTCTATACGGCCACGGTCTATGAAAAAGGCGCCGAACTGGTGCGCATGCTGCAAACCCTGATCGGACGGGACGCCTTTGCCCGGGGGTTGCAGCTTTATTTGCGCCAGCATGACGGCACTGCGGCGACCATAGAAGATTTTGTTTTCGCCATGGAACAGGCCGGGGGCAAGAGCCTGTCGCAGTTTTACGCCTGGTACGCCCAGGCCGGAACGCCGGAAATTTCTGTTGAGGAAATTTATGACGCGGCGGCGCGGAGTTACACCCTGACGCTTGGCCAGCGCATGCCGGGCAAACCGGATAGTCCGCCACTGCATATCCCCGTTGCATTCGGATTGCTTGATGCAGGCGGTGCGGAGATTCCCGGCACGGCGCAGGTGCTGGAATTAACCGCCGCACAGCAGACATTCCGCTTTGAAGGCGTGGCGGCAAAACCCGCTGCGTCCCTGTTCCGGGAGTTTTCTGCGCCGGTCATTGTCAAAACCCCGCCCGCATCCGATGTGCAGGCGTTTTTGCTGGCCCATGACACGGACCCGTTCAACCGGTGGGAAGCCGGGCAGCAATATGCCCTGGGCCTGTTAAGCGATAACGCCAGCCGCATTGCGCGCGGTGAACAACCGCTGCAGGACCAGCGTTTTATTGACGCGCTTGGCGCCTTGCTTGGCGATAAGACGCTGGAAAAGGCATTTGTGGTTGCAGCGATTACCCTGCCGTCCGAACAGGAGATAGCCCGCCGGATGGATGTCGTTAATGTCGAGGCCGTGCATGTGGCCCGCCAGACCCTGCGCCGCGAAATCGCCGCCGCGTTGCGTGAACCGCTGCTGGGGGTCTATCACGCCAATGACAGCAACCGCCCCTATTCGCCCGACGCCGCCGAGGCGGGACGGCGTTCCCTGCGCAATGGCGCATTGGCCTATCTGACGGCGGGCGGCGAGATGACCGATCTCGCCATGGCGCATTACCGCAACGCCACAAACATGACCGACAGCATTGCCGCATTATCGATTCTGGCCCACGCGGACGCCCCGGAGCGCGCGATGGCGCTACAGGATTTTTACGGCCGCTGGCGCAATGATGCGCTGGTGCTGGATAAATGGTTTACGGCGCAGGCGCTGTCGCATTTGCCGGACACCCTGGCGCAGGTGACCGCCCTGTTACAGCATCCGGAATTCAGTTTCGAGAACCCCAACCGGGTGCGCTCCCTGATTGGGGCTTTCTGCCACAGCAACCAGCAATATTTTAATGCGGCGGACGGATCAGGTTACCGGTTCTTCGCGGATCAGGTTTTGGCGTTGGACAGGATCAACGCCCAGATCGCGGCGCGCCTGCTGACGGCCATGGATCAATGGCGGCGCTTTGATAGCGCTAGTCAGACCCATGCCAGGGCGGCCCTTGCCAAAATCATTGGCGCCCCCGGCCTGTCGCCAAATGTCTATGAAATCGGCGTCAAAACACTGGGAGCGGATAGCGGAGCCTAGTTCGTGAAAAAGACCGGGTTCATGGAAAAAAGTGACGCCCAGTCGGTGCGGGCCAACTGGGCGTCTATGCGCAAGGCGCATATGGCATCGGGAGGGGTATTCCGATGCCCGGGCGGTCCGGCCCGAACCTGCTAGCGGGGGGGCAATGCAGGGTCGGACACACGAGGGTCCGCTCATGCATCCAACATAGGAAGCAGCCGTTAACGTTTCAATAGCGTCATGGTTTGAAATACCGGAATTTTACGAATCTGTTCATCCGTCACAGTTCCTGGCGGCAAGGTGAAGATTTATTCACTATACCGGGACGGATAAATCTTTCGCGGTCAGGTCCAGACACTGGCGGGCGCGGCGGATCAGTTCGTCGACCTCCGCCCGGGTGGTGGTTAGCGGCGGACTGACCACCATGATATCGCGGATGGCGCGCATGATCAGGTCATTGGAAAAACAATGGTTCCGGCAGATCGCTCCCGCTTCCAGTTTCGGATCAAAGTGCCGCCGCGCCGCCTTGTCCGCCACCAGTTCAACCGCCCCGATCATGCCGATGCCGCGCACCTCGCCCACCAGCGGATGATCGCGCAAACTGCCAAGGGCCGCCTGCAAATAGGGGCCGATATCGTTTCCCGCGCGCTCCACCAGTTGATCGCGCTGAAGAATCTCGATATTTTTCAGGGCTATCGCGCAGGCGACCGGATGCCCTGAATAGGTGTATCCATGCACCAGTTCTTCATTAGCGTTCGCGATGGCGTCTCCAACCCGGGCGCCCAGCATCACCGCGGAAATGGGCACGTAACCGGACGATAAACCTTTGGCCAGGGTCATGAAATCCGGTTTGATGCCGTAGGTATCGCAGCCAAACCAGTTGCCGGTACGGCCAAAGCCGCAAATTACCTCGTCGGCAATCAGCAGAATATCATGCTCGGCGCAAATCCGCTGAATTTCCGGCCAGTAGCTGTCAGGCGGAATAATTACGCCGCCCGCGCCCTGGAGCGGCTCGCCAATAAAGGCAGCTATATTTTCAGCACCCAGTTCGCGTATTTTCGCCTCCAGCGACCGGGCCGCCTTCAGCCCGAATTCATCGGGCGCCAGATCGCCGCTTTCGCCATACCAGTAGGGTGCATCCACATGCACAAAGCCCGGCAGCGGCAAATCCCACTGCGGGTGCATGGGCGTCAGCCCCGACAGCGACGCCGCCCCCAGGGTAACCCCGTGATAACCAAGCCGGCGCCCGATCATGATCTTTTTGCGGGGCTTGCCTTGCAGGTTCCAGTAATAGCGTGTCAGCTTGATGATGGTGTCATTGGCCTCGGACCCGGAATTGGCGAACAGCACCCGGTCCAGCCCCGGCGGCGTGATGCTGGCCAGCTTTGCCGACAGCTCCGCCGCGTAAGGATGGGTGGTCTGAAAAAACGCATTGTAATAGGGCAGATCGCACAGCGCCTTATAGCCCGCCTCGGCCAGTTCCCGGTTGCCATAGCCCACATTGACACACCACAGCCCCGACATGCCATCCAGAATGCGGTGGCCCTCGGAATCCTCGATCCACACCCCGTCGGCCCGTACAATGACCCGCGCGCCTTTGGCGGCCAGCGCCGCCGCATCGGTGAACGGGTGAATATGATGGCGGGCGTCGGCGGCCTGCCAGGCTTTGGTGCCGGAATTGGTGTTCATGGGATGAAATGCTCCTCTGCACAGTCCTGCTATACTATAAACCAGCCATGACAGATATATGGGAGTGAAACAGCAATGCCATCGTTTGATATAGTTGCCAAAACCGATCTTTCCGAGGTCGATAACGCGGTGCAGAACCTGGTGCGGGAAATTGCCACGCGCTATGACTTCAAGGGCTCGAAATGCGCGATTGCGCGCAAGGACGAAGTCCTGACGCTGAACGCCGACGATGATCTGAAGCTGAAGCAGATGCACGAACTGCTGCAGGGTCACATGGCGCGCCGTAAGATCGAGGCCGGCGTGCTGGACTATAAAGACCCGGAAAAAGCCGCCGGTCAGTCGGTGCGCCAGACTGTGGTCATCAGGCAGGGCATCGACAAGGAACTGGCGAAAAAAATCGTCAAGGATCTGAAAGAAGCCAAGCTGAAAGTGCAGGCCGCCATTCAGGGTGACGAAGTGCGCGTCACCGGCAAGGCGCGCGACGACCTGCAGGCCGCCATCGCCGCCGTCAAGGCGATGAAAACCGAACTGCCGTTGCAGTTTGTGAATTTCAGGGATTAGGGGGAGAGAGCACTAACGTTAGTATCATTGCAGCACACTACCTACCGTAAATGGTTTATCTGACAAGAACAAACTGCGTACATATTTCTTGCCATGGTCCCAATTGCATGTCATAGATATATGACATTTTGAACATGTTGCGGTCGGGGAATATGGCATGTCTTTAACATCGGTGGAAATTTGCGCCGGCGGCGGCGGGCAGGCGCTGGCCTTGTTGGCGCGGCGTCTTCTGCGCGCCGCCGGCTGATCCGGTGGCCGGAAAGAAACGGATCGGCGCCCGGCATACCTTGCGGGCGCATTTTCTCGCCAAGGTTAGGAACCGATAACATACTTTGTGCGAAATAAATGGCTGCTGGTTGAGTAACGACAAGGAAATTATGGCATGGCACGTACGCTTAAAAAATCCTCAGCCCGGGAAGACCGGGGCGGGCGAGGTCTGTCCTCGATTTACCTCGATAACATTAAGGATACTTTTGAAAACGTAGAAGTGATGAAACGCCACGCCGGTCGTAATCGGATCGTATTCGGATGGTATGGGGGCAAGTTTAGCCATTTAGATTGGCTCCTTCCACAGTTGCCGTCTGCGCACCATTACTGTGAGCCTTTCGCGGGATCAGCCGCAGTGCTATTGAATCGGAATCCGTCACCCGTTGAGACGTACAACGACATTGATGGCGACTTGGTGAATTTTTTTCGTATATTGCGCGAACGGGGTGATGACCTGGTGCGTGTGATCGCCTTAACGCCGTTTTCACGCGAAGAGTTTTTCCATGCGATAAATGGCGGCACTAAGAGAATCAGCGATCTTGAGCGCGCGCGTCGGTTTTACATCAGAGCTCGGCAAGCCCGTACCGGGTTAGCACAAACGGCAACACTCGGTCGCTGGGCGAATTGCAAAAACACCAGCCGAGCCGGAATGTCCGGTGTTGTCTCTCGTTGGCTTGGCGGAACCGAGGCGCTAAGCGAGATAGCCGAGCGTCTATTACGTGTTCAAATCGAAAATCGCCCGGCAGCTGATGTCATTCGCCTTTATGATAGTCCGCAAACCGTATTCTATTGCGATCCTCCTTACCTGCATGAAACGCGCGGAGACTCGAAAGCTTATGGTTTCGAGATGGATATGGAGGCGCATGAAGACCTCGCGCATATTCTAACATCGGTGTGCGGGAAAGTCGCGATCTCGGGTTATCGATGTGACGCAATGGACAGATGGTATAAAGATTGGCGCCGCTTTGATGCTGTTGAGAAGCATTGCCATTCGATCAAAAAGCTTCGGCAAGAATGTCTCTGGATGAACTACTGACATGGCGTCGTTGGATTACGTTCGGGCAAAAAATCTACTAACGGAGCTTTTTGCGGAAGCCGAGGATGCTTTCGTAAAAAAACAAACGCCGAGTGTGGATGAGAAGGTAGAGAAAGCTGCTGAAGTCCTTTTTCGGTCGTCAACTCAGTCATATCGCGAAGTATTGCTGGGCTGTGGCTTGGTGCGGCTGCTAGCCCCTTCAATCAATATACGCCTTCCGTATATGAATCAGGGCGATGAAGCCTTTAATGGCCGCACACTTGACGAGCGCGTGATCAATCCGTTTCTTCATGATAGAAGAATCCCTTCCTCTAAAGGGCCTTACCTTGCAGTGTTTCGGCGCAGTGTTGAACTGCAACCAGAAATCATCAGTGGACTGAAGGATAAATCTGGCTATGAGGCCATGATGCTTTTCTTAGACGCTCTGGAAGTTGCGAAAAATGATGATGCGCGTGCACTGGTTCTGCATCTTTTACACTGCTTCCTCGTTATGCGGGAAGCAGCAACAATCTCGCTGGCCAAGATCAGCCGCTTAAGCCTTGAGCAGTATGGTGCTCTGATGGACAGCTTACTTCAGGTGTCAAGTGGAGGCCTCGTGCCGGTTTTACTCGTGGTGGCGATGCTGCGTACAATCAATGCCTGCTATTCACTTAATTGGGAAGTCGAGTTTCAGGGAATTAATGTGGCTGATAAGGCCTCAGGCGCCGGAGGTGACGTGACGGTCAGGGGAGACAAAAGGCTCCTTCTTGCGATTGAAGTCACTGAAAGACCGATAGACAAGGCTCGGGTTGTGTCGACCTTCAACACTAAAATTGTGGAAGCCGGAATTGAGGATTACTTGTTTGTGTATGCGCATGCGGAACCCGGCGAGGATGCGCGGCAAGCCGCGCGAACTTATTTCTCGCAAGGTCACGAAATTAATTTCGTGCAGGTACAGGAATGGATATTAAACAACCTCGGAACTCTTGGATCAAAGTGTCGCGCGATTTTTACGCAAGAAATTTTAAAACTTTTAGATACGCCACAGGTCCCGGCAAAGGTGAAAGTCGCCTGGAACGATATCTTAAGGAATGTCGTTAGTTTGTAAGGAAGAATGCTACAACTCGAAAATTTCCCACTCAGACAAAAGACCTGAACTGAATTGGACAAGATTTCACCCGGAAAACGCAGCGGCAATATGCGCGCCATCCGCAGCACCGGGTCAAAGCCGGAGATGGCTGTGCGGCGGCTGGCGCACGGGATGGGATACCGCTACCGGCTGCATGGGAAGCAGCTTCCCGGCAAGCCTGATATGGTTTTTGCCTCCAGGCGCAAAGTGATTTTTGTGCATGGCTGTTTCTGGCATCAGCACCCAAAGACCGGATGTAAAGACGCAAGACCGCCAAAATCAAACCTTGATTATTGGCGGCCAAAACTGGCGCGGAACAAACAGCGCGACCTGCTTGCTCTGGCGGAATTGAAAAAATTGGGATGGTCTGTCTGCATTGTATGGGAATGCGAAACACCAAATGAAGCTGTATTGAAACGCCGGCTGAAAAGATTTCTGGGATAGGGATACATTCTCAATGCGTAAGAGTCTTGAACTTCCGGGATTAGGGGATGACATTTCAGCCATGCGGATTAATACTGGCGCTGGATAAGGGGAGAGAAACCACATGAAATTTGGCGTTATGGTCGACCCGCATGTCAACAAGTGGGACATCATCCAGAAGGCGGAGGAGCAGGGCTATCACCGGGCCTGGGTGCCGGACAGCGAGATGATCTGGTCCGACTGTTATGTGACCCTGGCGCTGGCGGCGGTTAACACGTCACGTATTCTCATCGGCACCGGCATGACAACGCCGGGCACCCGCATCGCGCCGGTTACGGCGCATTCGATCGGCAGCATCAACCAGCTGGCGCCGGGGCGCACCTTTCTGGGCATCGCCACGGGCCACACGGCGATGCGCCTGATCGGGCAGCCGCCGATTACGCCAAAGGAGCTGCGTGAATATATCCGTGTGGTCAGCACCCTGCTGCGCGGCGAAGAGGTCGAATATACGCTGCGCGGGCGGACGGCGGAAATCCAGTTCATGCAGCAGGACCGCAATTATGTGAATCTGAAGGACCCGGTGCCGGTCTATGTCGCCGCCAACGGCCCGCTGGCGCTGGCGGCGGCGGGCGAGCTGGGTGATGGCTGGGTCATTGCAGGCAAGGGGGATGCGGAACTCGGCTATGGCTTTTCACAGATCAGGGCCGCCGCCGAAAAGAGCAACCGGACCCTGCCCGCGGATTATCTGGCCTGTGTGACCACCAGCGCCTGCGTGCTGCGCCCTGGCGAAAAGCTGACCTCGGAGCGGGTAGTCAATCAGACCGGCTCGATGGTCACCACACTGCTGCATTTTAATTATGAAATCTGGGAACAGCATGGCCGCAAGGATGAAATGATCCTGCCGGAATTCACGGATGTCTGGGAGGATTACATCAAGCGGGTGGAAAGCATCAACCTGCCGCGCGAGGCGCGCTTCCGCCAGGTGCATGAGGGGCACGCGACGTTTCTGCAGGAATCAGAGCGCCGTTTTGTCACGCCCAAAGCCATTAAATCAGCCTGTCTGGTGGGCGAGCCGGATGACATTGTGGAACAGTTGCGGCATCTGGAACGCGCCGGTGTGAACGAGGTGGCCCTGTTGCCGCCCGCCGATTACCAGCGCGATATTTTCGCCGATTTCGCTGAGTTGGTGATGCCGCATTTCCGGTAGACCGGTTTTGGTTTGAAAGCGGAATGGGGTTCGTTTACCCTTCCGCTGGATATACTACAGTGCAGGCTGATACGGTTTAGCATTGCGCGGGCAAAGGGGAGGCCGGAGCATGAAATTTGGCGTGATGGTCGACACCAGCGTCGATAAATGGGATCTTATTCAGTATGCAGAGGAATTAGGCTATCACCGGGCCTGGGTGCCGGACAGCCAGATGATCTGGTCCGACTGTTATGTGACCATGGGGCTTGCCGCCGCCAACACCAAACGCATCCATATCGGCACCGGCATGACGACGCCCGGCACCCGCATCGCGCCGGTGACCGCGCATTCGATCGCCACCATTAACCGGCTGGCGCCGGGCCGCACATTTCTGGGCATCGGCACCGGCAACACGGTCATGCGGCTGCTGGGGCAGGACCCGGTCATGCCGAAAGAGATGCGCGAATATGTGCATATTGTGCGCAAGCTGCTGAACGGCGAGGAGGTTGATTATACCTATCGCGGCCGCACGGCGGAAATCCAGTTCATGATGCAGGACCGCAATTACATGAATGTGAAAGACAGGGTGCCGATTTATATTGCCGCCAATGGCCCGTTGGCGCTGGCGGCGGCGGGCGAGGTTGGCGACGGCTGGATGATGGCCAGCAAAAGCCTTAAAGACGCGCAGGGCGGCCTGAAAATCATCAATGGGGCGGCTGCCAAAATCAACCGCACGCTGCCAGCCGATTATCTGGCCAGCGCCCTGACCACTACCTGCGTGCTGCGCCCTGGCGAAAATCTGACCAGTGAACGCGTGATCAACGAAACCGGCGCCTGGGTGACGTCGGTTCTGCATTTCGCCTATGAGATCTGGCAAAAGGGCAATCGCGACGACAAACTGATCCTGCCGCTGTTTGCCGATGTCTGGGAGGATTATATCCGGCAGGTGGACAGCATCAACCGCCCGCCGCGCGAACGGTTCCGGGAAATCCACGATGGGCATTGCACCTTTGTGCAGGAAAAGGAACGCCGTTTCGTGACGCCGAAAACCATCCGGGCGACCTGCATGGTGGGCGAGCCGGACGACATTGTGGAGCAGTTGCGCCAGCTTGAGCGCACGGGCGTCAATGAAATCGCCATCCTGCCGTCAGCCGATACGCAGCGCGGCGTGTTCAGCGATTTCGCCACGCATGTGATGCCGCATTTCCAGTAAGGGGCGTGGTTTTCAGGGAGGCGGCAGCAGGCGTTTTTCCTGAAACTCGCGGAAGTTTTTGCGGAACATTTCTTCCGTGTCCATCACGTCATGAAACCCGGCGCGCCTGATCTTGATGGTCGAGACAAGGAATGGCGGCGTATAGGTGCGGGGCGCGGCCCGCTCCACATCATAGCCCAGCAGCATGTCGGCAAACTGAAACGATGATCCCACGAATTCATTGAGGCCCGGCGAAACCAGGCCATATCTGGCGCGGATGCGGTCCCAGTCCGCCGCGCGTCCCTGCATGGTCTGCTCCAGCGATTGCGGCATCGGCGGGCCGGCCTGCATGCCCATCGCATCGGCGATTGCGGGCCAGACATTATTCCAGGTAAACACGTCGCCATTGGTGACGTTGAAGGCGCCGTTGCGCGCCGCCGGGTTTTCCCCCGCCCAGGCGATGGCCCGCGCCACCAGATCGGAATCCACGGCTTCCACGGCGCCGCCCGCGCCGCCGGGAAAGTACAGCGGCTTGCCCTCTTCCTTCAGCAATGCGCCATAGACGCCGATGGCGGCGATGGCGTTCAACGGCGCGCCGACCGCCATGCCGCAGATGATCTGGGGCCGCAGGATCGTCCACGCCCACGGCTTTCCCTGCTGTTTGGCGCGGATATAGTCTTCCTGTTCCCAGTAGAAATTTTTCTGCTCGCGCATTTCGGAACGGTCTTCGCGGGCGGGAATGACAAGCGCGCGCACATGCACGCCGTACGCTTTGGTGCCCTGCAAAAAGGTGACATGCTGCAACCCGGAGGCCGCCTTTTCCAGCGGCTCGAACAGGTTTTTCAGCATCTGGCCGTTGGTGGCGATCTGATCATCCTCGACCCAGCCTTTGACGAGACCCGGCTTTTCAAAAAGCGCCGCATAGACCAGATGCGTGACATCGCCCATCGCGCCGAAAACCTCCGCGCAGTGTTGCGTATCGGTAAGATCGACAGAGATAAAACGCGCGCCAAACGTCTCGGCCGGCCTGCG
>JBEBFX010000233.1:0-4029 GCA_040081735.1 Alphaproteobacteria bacterium
AACAATACCCTGCTATGGGGCGCGCGCGGCATGGGAAAAAGCTCCCTGGTCAAGGCGGCCCATGCCGCCATCAATCTGGAAACCCCAGGCGCGCTGGCGCTCATCGAAATCCATCGCGAGGAAATCGACACCTTGCCGCTTTTGATGGGACAATTGCGCCAGTCGCCGCGTCAATGCCTGCTGTTTTGCGACGACCTGTCGTTCGATGCCGCAGACACCAGCTATAAATCCCTGAAGGCCGTACTGGAAGGCGGCATAGAAGGCCGGCCGGCCGCTGTTCTGTTTTACGCCACGTCGAACCGGCGCCATCTGATGCCCCGCGAAATGGTGGAAAATGAACGCTCGACCGCGATCAATCCCTCGGAAGCCGTCGAGGAGAAAGTTTCCCTGTCAGACCGCTTCGGATTGTGGCTGGGTTTTCATGCATGCAGCCAGCAGGATTATCTGGATATGATTGCAGGATACATTCAGCATTACGGGCTGCCGGCCCCTGAGGCCGAATGGCGCGCCGAGGCAATCGAGTGGGCGGCCACCCGTGGCGCGCGTTCCGGCCGCGTGGCGTCACAATATATCCAGCATCTGGCCGGGCGGTTAGGACAGAAGCTGGCTTAACCCCCCGCCAGCAGGGGTTTGGGATTGACCGCCCTGGCGCCCTGGCGAACTTCAAAATGCAACTGGTCCTGGCTCACGCCGCCGCTGCGCCCGGCGCGGGCTATCAGCTGCCCGCGCGCAACTCTGTCACCCTTTCCCACCAGTAATTCCGCATTATGGGCATAGGCGGTAACCCAGCCGCCCTCGTGCCGGATCAATAACAGATTGCCATATCCGCGCAATCCATTGCCGGCATAGGATACCGTCCCGCTGCCCGCTGCATGCACGGACCCGTTGGGCGGCATGGCAATATTGATGCCATCATTATACAGACCGTTTTGCTTGGGCCCAAAATCCGACAGGATCGGCCCTTTGGCGGGCCACAGGAAACGCGTGTGAACGGGTTCCGCGACCGGAGCGGATACAGGCGCAGGAGAGGATTCGGGTAGCGCCGCTGTTTTCTTCCCGGCCTCAATTTGTTGAGGTTGCGGCGCAGGTCCGGGCGGCTGGGAAATTTCCGCATCCGCGCCAGAAATGCCGCTGGTTTGATCCTCGCCGGAATCCGGATTTTGCATCGTTGCCGGTGTAGCAACTAATGACGCCCTCACCGTCTGATCCGCACTGCCGGGATTTATTTGCACGGCCATCACCGCTGGCTTGTCCGCCGCACCGGTTTTAGCAAGACTGGGCCTTGGCGGCGGCAATCGCTCTGATGCAATCAGATTGTCCGGACCAGTGACCGGCAGAGGTGTTCCCGATGGCCCCGGCAACCGCAAAACCTGCCCGGGCCTGATGATAAAGGGTTCGGTCAGATCGTTGGCTTCGATAAGGGTCTGTAAGGCGGTTTGATGATAGCGTGAAATTGCGTAAAGCGTATCCCCCGGCTGTACGACAACGCCACCGTTTGCCACAGCGGGAATAGTAGAAGCGTTACTGCTTGTGAACGAACTGCCCATGACCACCGGTGCGGGCGTACTGCGCGGCGCACACGCCCAGATGCCTGTAACCAGGACCATCGCCAGAAAAATATTAACCCAAAAGCGGAGCATTCATCTTCCACTCGCCCAACCCGCTGTCTACCTTTGCCGGCCAGCCAGGCTGTCTACAGCAATTCCATGCACCATCGGCACAAAACGCACGGGCAGTAAATCCTCGCTATCATAGCCGGATTCGCTGCGGGTAATACGCACAATATGCTGGGTATCCCATGTGGGGCCGATCGGGATCAGCATGAACCCTCCCACTGCCAGCTGATCCAGCAGCATCGGCGGCGGCGCCTCGGCTGCCGCAGTAACCAATATGCGCTGAAACGGCGCCTGCTCCGGCCAGCCCCGATAGCCATCGCCAAGCCGCGTAGAAATCGTATGCAGGCCAAGTTCCGTGAAACAGACCTCGGCTTTTTGCAGCAGCGGCCTGTGCCGCTCAATCGTATAGACCCTGCGGCACAAACGCGCCAGCACGGCCGCCTGATAGCCGGAACCTGTGCCGACCTCAAGCACAACCATCCGCCGGGTCAATTGCAGTTCCTGGCTCATAAAACCGGCAATATAGGGCTGGCTAATGGTCTGGCCGCTGCCGATGGGCAAGGCAATATTTTCATAGGAACGTTCCCGCAGGGCCTCGGGAACAAACATCTCGCGCGGGGTTCGCTCGATCGCCATCAGCACGGCGCGGCTGGTTACGCCAAGGCGGCGCAGTTCCATAATCAGTCTGATCCTGGCCGGTTCAAGATCAAGCATGCCTGGCGCCTTTCGCGTGATTTAGCCCGCAAACTCCTTGCGCAGGGAACGCAGTGTCGTGGCGTGCGTCAAATCCAGATGCAGCGGCGTCACCGAAATATTGCCCGCATAAATCGCGTGCAGATCCGTGCCTGCGGGCGGATTGCTGCGGACGCGCTGAAAACCCGTCCAGTAATAGGGTATGCCGCGCCGGTCCACGCGTTTATCCATTTCCAGCAGCGACTGATCACGGCGGCCCTGGCTGGTGATTTCCACCGTTAATTGCTTCGCGGCGTCTTCATCGGGAAAATTGATATTTATCAGCACGTCTTTGGGCCATCCGGCCTTGATCAGCTTACGGATTATGGGGGGCGCATGTTGCTCGGCGGTCGCCCATTTAACCACCGGCGAATCACTGAACCCCCAGGTCTGGCTCATGGAAATCGACGGAATGCCGAGCACGGTTCCCTCCATCGCCGCCGCAATCGTGCCGGAATATGTGACGTCATCGGCCAGATTGGCGCCCCGGTTCACCCCCGACAATAGCAGATCGGGCAAATTCTCATTCATGATTTCGGCAATAGCCAGAACAACGCAATCCGTCGGCGTTCCGGCCACCGCAAATTTGCGTTTGCTGATTTGCCGCAGCCGCAGCGGATGGTGCAGCGTGAGCGAATGCGATGCGCCGCTTTGTTCGGTTTCGGGCGCCACAATCCAGATATCATCGGACAATTTTCTGGCAATCCGCTCCAGGCATTTCAGCCCCGGCGCGTTGATGCCGTCATCGTTCGATAGCAGGATGCGCAGTTGCTTTTTGACTTCTTTCTTAGCAGATACAGCCATGTTATTTAATCACTTCCAGACCGCCCAGATAGGGCCGCAGCGCCTCCGGAACTATTACAGAACCATCCGCCCGCTGATAATTTTCCAGTATCGCCACCATGGTGCGGCCCACGGCAAGGGCGGACCCGTTCAGCGTATGCACATAAAACAGGTTTTTATCGTCTTTGCCGCGATAGCGCGCCTGCATGCGCCTGGCCTGAAAATCACCGCATTGCGAACAGCTGGAAATTTCCCGGAACGTATTCTGCCCCGGCAGCCAGACTTCCAGATCATAGGTTTTGCGCGCTGCAAAACCCATGTCGCCCGTGCACAGCAACATCACCCGGTAATGCAGCCCAAGGCGCTTCAGCACTTCTTCGGCGCAGGCGGTCATGCGTTCATGTTCCGCTTCGGCCTGTTCTGGCGCAACAATACTGACCAGCTCTACTTTCGCAAACTGATGCATCCGGATCAGGCCGCGCGTATCACGCCCCGCCGCCCCTGCCTCGGCGCGAAAGCAGGGCGTATAGGCGGTAAAACGCAGCGGTAATTCTGCTTCGGCCAAAATACTTTCGCGCGCCAGATTGGTCAGGGGCACCTCGGCTGTGGGGATCAGCCACATATCATTGGTCGTACGGAACTGATCCTCGGAAAATTTTGGCAGTTGCGCAGTGCCAAACATGACTTCATCGCGCACCAGCAGCGGGGGCGACACCTCGGTATATCCGAACTCTACCGTATGCAGATCAAGCATGAACGCCGCCAGAGCGCGTTCCAGCTTTGCCAGCGCGCCCTTCAGGATTGCAAAACGCGCGCCCGAAAGTTTGGCCGCCGTTTCAAAATCCATCAGGCCGAGCGCTTCGCCCAGATCAAAATGTTCTTTTGGCGCAAAGGAGAA
>JBEBFX010000234.1:0-4024 GCA_040081735.1 Alphaproteobacteria bacterium
GAGCCGAAAGATCCCGAAAGGTCGCGCCCGAGTCTGGAAGCTGCTCCACTCCAATGCCCAAGTTCATGAAATGCGGTGCGGTGCCAGTTTACCGGCTCAAAATAGGCTTGCGGAGGTGGCGCCTGCACGAAGTCGCGGGTGGAGTTGTAAAAAGCGCGCGCGCCGCCGATGCGGAAGTCAGCGCCGGTTGCGGCGATCAGCGCCTCGGCCTGCGGCAGGATCAGGCCTTCCGGCGGTGGCGGCGCAGTGGTGGTGAATTCTTCCGGCATCCCTTCGCACTGGTCGATATTGAACACCGTAAAGCGCTTCAGGAACGAAATTGCACCCGGTTCATCGCCATCGCGCTCAGCCCGGCGGCGTTCGTCCTCGGGCGTGAAGCGATCGGCATAGACGACGGTCGTGCCGCGTTCGCCCTTGCGGACATTGCCGCCAAGGCCTAGCGCCTGGCGGAAGGTGAGCCAGTTCTGAGACGAGTAGCCACGCCCGGTCACCGCGCCCCAAAGGATGAGAATGTTGATACCGGAGTAGCGGCGTTGGGTTGCCGCATTCTGGGGCAAGCCCAGCCCGGCACAGACATCCGGCCCACCCCAGGGCTGAACCCAGGGCACACGACCGGCCTCCAGTTCGGCGATAATCTTGCTGGTAATTTCGGTATAAAGGCTCGCCCGGTCCCGGCCAGGGCGAGCGCGAACGGTGTTTCGTGGCATCGCAGATCTCCGCGACGGGCCGGCGAAAGCCTCTCTCTCACCTTCTTAACCCGTCACGAAAAACCGGTCCGCACTCTCACTCTAATGGGGGCGTTGCGGGGTCTCCCCGCTTGAAGGGATGACGGAAAACCGCTGTTGGCGGGTTGCAGGCAGGGGAAGGCTTTCCCCCTCTGATCGCGATCAGGTTGGACTTCCCCGGGAAAAATGGAGGGACTTCGGGTGGCTTAACCGCAACAGGAGTATCCTATGGGCAAACGCGAAAGACGGATATTTACGGAAGAGTTCGACGAGACGACCGACGTAGAGGTGTTGACCGCCGCCCTCGTGGTGCTGGCGACGGAAATCGGGGAATTGCACGAACGAACCGGCGCGTTGTCCGCCGCACGGCGCGCATCGTCGTCTCGTAGCAGTGCGGCGGCAACCCTGTCGGCAGAAATCGACGCGGCGAAAGCCGAGCTCGCTATTTGGCAGGCCGTCGACGACGCCGTTGGCTCGGCTAGCGGGGATCGGTTCCGCCGCTTCGTACAAGGCATCACACTCGACCATCTGGTCCAACTGGCCAATGATCACCTCAACGCGTTGAGCCCGCGGTATCGGCTCGTCCGGGGGGCAGCAGGCGATCTCACACTGCACATCATCGATCGAGACATGGGCGACGAGGTCCGCGCGACCCGAAGTCTTTCAGGCGGCGAACGTTTCCTCGTCTCTTTAGCGCGGGCACTGGCGCTTTCTGGTCTCGAAGGCCGGGCGTCCTTTGTCGATACGCTGTTCATCGATGAAGGATTCGGATCGCTAGACGCGGAGACTCTTGATATGGTCGTGGACGCGCTGGAAACATTGCAGGGGCGCGGGCAGAAGGTTGGCGTCATCACTCACGTCGCCGCCATGATCGACCGGATTGCCGTACAAGTGCGCGTGGAGAAGCGCGGCGCAGGACGCTCGGAGATCCGAATTTCCGATGGGCAGTGATCAATGTGGTCCGCTACCCGCGCCAGCGCCGCGGAATGACGAGCATCAGGGGCATGGCAATATAAGCGACGCCATCGCTTGGAGGCGGCATGCTGCGTCCGGTGTCATCCCACGAGTGACGTGCGCCTGATCAAGTTAATCCTTTTTCGGCTTCATGCTGGGATGGTTGCCTTCCGCTTTGGCGCTTTCCGCTTTGAGGTCGAAGCTTGCGACCGCGAGAAAAGTCTGCGCCTCTCTCGCCTTCGACACGCCATAGCAAGCCGCCGGTTGGTGAGTATTTGGTGAGTTATGAACTCATCAAGGTTGGTATCAGATTAATAACTAACTGAAATCATTGGCGCACCCGGCAGGATTCGAACCTGCGGCCTCTGCCTTCGGAGGGCAGCGCTCTATCCAGCTGAGCTACGGGTGCCTGTGTTCCGCGCGGGAGGGCTGGAACGGGGGCAAACTAGCCTATATGGGGCGCGCCCGCAATCATGGCATTGCCAGGATATGGATTTTCCCGAATAAAGGCTGCGCGCGGCGCGCATATTTCAATTCGGGCAGGGGCGGAGCGTGGAAAATCAGCAGGATCATCTTATTGGCTCTCGTGCCCCGGATCATCGCGATGCTGGCGCGGGAGCGCCGATGCCGCCTTCCGGCGGCTGGCGCAATGCCCTGACGAATGCCGCGCTGATGTTTGGCAGTGTGCTGATTGTTGTTCTGCTGAGCGAACTGGTGCTGTTTCGCTTTATTCTCCTCCCGAGTGACGTTCCCGGAAATATCTATCTGGATGGGCTGGTGCGGCTTCAGCCGGGGAATGAAGGCGTGTGGCGCGTGGGCGATGATGTGGCGGGGCGCTTCCGGATTAATGCCCAGGGCTGGAATTCCGGTCATGCGGCCTATGACGCAAGGCCGCCGGAAGGCGTCAGGCGCATCGCCATTATCGGCGATTCATTCGTAGAGGCGTTGCAGGTTCCCTTTGACGCCAGTCTGGCCGAATTGCTCGAGGCGTCCGGACAGGGCCGTCTTCAGGTTTACCGTTTTGGCGTCTCCGGCGCGCCGCTCAGTCATTACCTGCACATGGCGCGTCATGTGGTCCGGACCTACCATCCCGATATGATCGTGCTGGTGCTGGTGCATAATGATTTTGATGAATCCTTCGGTCAGGTTCCCGGGCGTTACACCAGCAGTTTTCTGAAATTCCGCATGAACGGGGATCAGGTGGCGGCAGAAATTCCGCCTGCGCCCTATCAATCCACCTGGCGCGATTGGCTGCGGCAAACCGCAACGCTGCGCTATCTGTATTACCGGCAGAAGTTGACCCTGTCCGGCGTGATGGCCGCTGCGCCGTCAGCAACTTCCCCCGTTTATCAGGCCAATGTCGCGCTGAATGCGGTCGTGGCGCAACGGGCCTCGATCAAAGGCGCGACAGAATATGCTTTCGCGCAGTTTCAGGCGCTGGCGCACGAGCAGAATTTTCGGCCGCTATTGATAATGGATGGGGACAGGCGATCGATTGCCGCCGGGATGGACAGTGCGCCCCTGTATACAGACGGCGCCCTGTGGCTGAACGCCATGGCGTCGGACGCGGCGGGGAAGGCTAGCCTGACGTTTATCGATCTGCATCCCCTGTTTCAGGCGGACTGGCGGGTGAACCATCAGCCGCTGAATTTCGTTTCCGACAACCACTGGAATGAACGCGGCCACCGGCTCGCCGCGCAGGCGCTTGAAGCCTATGTATCAGGCGCCAAACCATAATTTCAGGCACCGCCGGGCGCCTGCGGCCGCCAGCGCAGAACGGGCGTGCGCGCGGCGCGGGTTTCATCCATCCGGTTGCGGGGCGTGAAATGCGGCGCCTGGGTGAAGCGCGTCACATCGCCCGCTTTCGCCGCACGCGCCAGATGGCGCAGCACGCTGATCAGTTGATCGAGGGATTCCTTTGATTCCGTTTCCGTCGGTTCGATCAGCATCGCGCCATGCGCCACCAGGGGGAAATAGATGGTCATCGGATGATAGCCTTCATCGATCATCGCCTTGGCGAAATCCAGCGTGGTGACGCCGGTGTCTTTCAGAAAACTGTCGTCAAACAGGCATTCGTGCATGCACGGGCCGGGGAAGGGGGCGCTCATGTCGGCGCTCAGTCCCGCCAGCACATAATTGGCGTTCAGCACCGCGTCTTCCGCCACCTGCCGCAATCCATCACCGCCATGGCTCAGCATATAAGCCAGGGCGCGCACAAACATGCCCATCTGGCCATGAAATGCGGCCATGCGCCCAAACGGCGTTGCCGCTCCGGCGTCTGCACTGAATTCAACCAGGTCAAAGCCGCCGCCATTATCCACCACAAAGGGCAGCGGCGCGTACGG
>JBEBFX010000076.1:0-14609 GCA_040081735.1 Alphaproteobacteria bacterium
GGATATGGGCGCGGGCGGTGATTTTGGCGATTTCGACGACAAGGTTCCCTTTTAAAGGACGGTCCCCGTCATTTTGCTCGTGAAGCGCGCCGGCGCATCAGTTTGAATATTCCCTGCGCGCTCAGCAGAGGCCGGCTTCCTGTCTGGGCGCTGGCTTCAACAAAGGCAATGCTGCGGGTCAGTTTGCTGACCCGGCTCTGTCCGGCGATCCAGTCGCCGGGACGGGCAATTGATAGAAAATCTGTGGTTAAACTTATGGTCAGCGCCGTTGATTGGGCGCTGTTGGCTACCGCCAGTCCCATTAACGCATCAATAAAGGTCAGCATCATGCCGCCATGGACGATACCTGCGGCGTTACAGTGAATGGTTTTGGCGCGAAACGCCCGCCGGCAGGCGCCGTCCGGATCAATCCTTTGATACATCAGCCCATGGGGGCCAGTGAACGGGCTGTTGCCGGTATAAGCTTCCCAACCCTGCTTCAATAAAGTTTCCGCGGACAGGCCCGCGGGTAAATCGGGATCGCCATCCTGGGCCGGGTTCATTGCGCCGCTTTAAACAGGGGGTGAATAATTTGGCCGCCGGACCTGATTCCCAAACGTGCGCACGTGCCCCCATTAAGCTCCAGTACGGCCCGGACTGGTCCTGTTGAATCAACCGGCGTCAATGAACCGGGAACGGTGCGCTCGGTAACGTTGGAAATTATACCATCAGACCGGATGAAGACCATGTCGAGCGGGATCAGGGTGTCTTTCATCCACATGCTGACAGGCGCCTGCTTCATAAAATCAAACAGCATCCCGGCATCGGCGTCAAGCTGACGGCGATGCATGAGCCCGGTCGTTCGCGTTTGCGGGGTATTGGCCAGTTCAACCGAAAAGGTCACATCGCCGTTTCCGGTCCTGACGACCAGGGGCTCCCCGGTCCCGGCATGGGATGAAACCGAGGCCAGCATAAACCAGAGGACAAGGGCGATACGAAGCATGGAGATTAATAACCAATGCCGGGCGCGCCGTAAAGCGCGCTAGCGTGCCGGCAGTTTTCCGGCGTACCCGGATTTGACGTTTGCGGAACGCAATGACCGCCGGAACGGAAAAAACTTCAAGCCCGCACAGGCTGGATTTTTATCTCCGCCACCATCTGGCCTTTTGGTCCCTGACCAATACGCACCTGTACAGCCTGGCCGGCCTCAATTTCTTCCAGGCCGCTGCGGCGCAGGGTTTCCATATGCAGGAATATGTCTGTTTTGCTGCCGCCAACCGTAACAAAGCCATAGCCCCGCACACGATTAAACCATTTAACCGTGGCGGTTTGATAGTCGCCGGCAGAATCCGGCGCTGGATGACCGGCGTCAATTCGCGGCGCGCGGCTGTGCGCATTGGCAACCACCGTGCTGTTATCAATGGCGATAACCCGGACGGCCTGCAAGCCTTTCGGATATTGGCCGACTTCACAACAAATGGTCGCGCCCTGATAGGCAGTATCAAGGCCCGACAGATGCAAACAGGAAAGATGCAGCAATATGTCATTACCGCCGCCTGCGGGGACAATGAATCCATAACCCTTTGCCGGATCATACCACTTCACTGTGCCGGTAATTTCCTGTACGGTGCCTTCTGTTCCCTCAATCTTTTTATTATTCATTTTATCGACAGTATTCCCCTGGCAGATTCCCGGTCCGCCTCTGGAAAATGCTAGCATGAAAGATTGCCATGGCAAATTTGCATGTAGGCTTTCCAACAGTATGTTTTAGGACGATCATCGCCTGTTTTCCAATTGCCTCGAATAGCGTGCAACATGCCGAACCAGAAAATGACAGGGGATTGCAGCGCGAATGGCTAGGTTTTTTTCTGGTACGGCGCTTTTTATATTTTGGGTAATGCTTTCGGGGAAATTTGGGGGGCAATATATTCTCCTGGGCCTGCTGTCCTGCGCTCTGGTGGTGTGGTTATCTGTACGCATGCAATTGGGTGGTCAGGAGAGCGCTGCCGTGCCGCGCATCTGGCCGATGATAAAATATTCCGGATGGCTGGTTCGGGAGATGATTACTGGCGCAGTAAAAGTCGCGCGCATTGTTCTCGACCCGGAACTGCCCATCAAGCCCGTTTTGTTTTTGGCGCCTGCGGGTCAAAAAACAGATGCCGGGAGGTTTATTTTCGCCAATAGCATCACTCTGACGCCGGGTACGATTTCCATGGCTATCCTGGACGGCGGTGAACAGATACTGGTCCATGCATTGCACGAGGATTTGAGCTGGGGAGAGGGGAGTTGTGAAATGGATGCGCGCATCACCGCGCTAGGCGTGTGAGCATGTTCGCGGCGGCCGCTTTCACCTTGCTTGTGACAATCGCAATTGGGCTGGCGCGGCTTTTTATGGGACCAAGCGTTTTTGACAGAGTGCTGGCTGCAAATATGATCGGGACCAAAATGGTCTTGCTGATAGCCGTTCTGGGGTATCTGCGCGGCCGTCCGGATTTTATGGATATCGCCCTGGCCTATGCAATGATCAATTTTATTGGCACGATGGCGGTGCTCAAATTCTTTCGCGGCAGGCCCCATCGGCAGCCTTTTGATGCAGGCAGGGGAACAGCTGCAACCCGTTCCGGGATAGAGTGATATGGCGCAGATATCAGAGCTTTCGAGCTGGTGTTTAATATTATCAGGGTGCGGATTTTTGCTGACCGGCGCCATTGGAATATTGCGGATGCCTGATTTTTACACCCGCCTGCATGCGGCGGGGTTGACGGATACTATGGGCGCAGGTCTGCTGCTGGCTGGTTTGCTGCTGCAAACGGGTTTTAATTTTGCAGGGGTGAAGCTTGTTCTGGCGGCGGCGTTTGTCATCTTCACGTCACCGATCGCAACCCATGCCCTGATCAACGCGGCCTATCATGCCAAAATCGGGATGGGACAGGCGGAGGCTCGCGCTTCGGACCCGGCAAAAGCGGAATAGCCATGGAACTTTTTGTGAATATCACCCTGTTCACATTCCTGCTTGTCACGGCATTGATGATCATCCGTTTACGGGATTTGTTTGCAGTGGTCATGTTGAGCGGCGTGTTCAGCCTGCTGAGTGCGGGCCTGTTTGTAGCGCTTGATGCTGTTGACGTCGCATTTACGGAAGCCGCCGTCGGCGCGGGCATAACGACAGTGCTGTTTCTCGGCGCGCTCAGGCTGACAGGCGCTGTGGAAAAACCACCCCGGGAAAGTCAATTTGTTCCCCTGGCGGTAATGACCGGGCTGGCGGCGATCCTGATCTATGGTACGATGGACATGCCGCCCTTTGGTCTGGCTGCGGCCCCGATACATCTGCATGTTGCGCCCCAATACATATCGGGCGCAGAAACACAGATCGGCATTCCCAATGTAGTCAGCGCTGTTCTGGCCAGCTATCGCGGCTTTGATACACTGGGTGAAACCGGCGTCATTTTCACGGCTGGAATTGGCGTGATCTTGTTATTGCGCGCAGGCCGGCACACGCGCCGGCAGCATAAGGGTGATGCGGCGTGAAACAACACCTCATTGTGCGCATTGGCGCAAAGCTGCTGATCCCGCCCATTATGCTGATTGCGCTTTATGTGCAGTTTCATGGCGATTTCGGGCCGGGTGGCGGGTTTCAAGCCGGGGTAATATTTGCCGCAGCACTCATTCTTTATGGTCTGGTGTTTGGATCAGCGGAATTATGCAGGGTTGCGCCGCCGCATATTATCCTGAAACTGATGGCGGCTGGATGGCTGATTTATATCGGAGCGGGTTTTATTGGGCTGGGTCTGGGTGGCGGATATCTGAACTATAATGTGCTGTCCATTAACCCGATGACAGGGCAGCATCTGGGTATTTTTCTGGTTGAACTTGCTGTTGGCATTACTGTGGCGTCGGCCATGCTGGTGATCTATCAATGTTTTGCCGCGCATCAGCGCGTTGAACCTGCGGATGATGAAGGGTGATAGAATTTGATTTTGTTCTTGCCCATTATAATTACTGGGCCGCCATTCTGCTGAGTACCGCCGGGATCTATGTCGTCGTATCCCGGGGAAATCTGATAAAGAAAATTATTGGCCTGAACCTGTTCCAGGTTTCTGTGTTCATGCTGTATATCAGCATGGGAAAAATAACCGGTGGAACGGCCCCCATCCTTACCGGCAAGGCTGAGGTGTTCTCCAATCCGTTACCGCATGTGTTGATTCTGACGGCTATTGTTGTCGGCGTAGCGACCACGGCCATAGGGTTGGCTCTGGCCGTCCGGATTAATGAGGCCTACGGCTCAATAGAAGAAGACGAAATTCTCGTCATGGATCGCGTGTTGGAGCAGCAGGACGATCACGCGCAATGATGGGGGGGCATCTACCGATACTGGAGGTCATGCTGCCGCTGGCGGCGGCAGCGATATGCGCCCTGGTGCGCCGTCCATTATTGGCATGGGGTCTGGCAACGGCGTCCGCAATATTTGCTCTGGCGGGATCACTTGTGCTGCTGTTGCAGGTATTATCTGCCGGGGTGATTTCCTATCATCTCGGGGATTGGGCGCCGCCATGGGGAATTGAATTCCGGCTGGATGCGGTTAATTGTTTTGTCCTGCTGATTATTTCACTGATCGGTACTTTATGTACGATTTACGGCCGCGAAAGTGTGGCGCGGGAAATTTCACGGGAAGATCAACCCCTGTTCTGCACGATGCTGCTGCTGTGTTTTGCAGGGATGCTGGGGGTGGTCAGCACCGGCGACGCCTTCAATTTATTTGTGTTTCTGGAAATATGCTCGCTTTCTGCGTATGTGCTCGTTGCAATGGGGGCTTCGCGGGATAAACGCGCCCTTACGGCTGCGTTTACGTATCTGTTGTTTGGCACGATAGGCGCGACTTTTTATGTCATCGGCCTTGGATTTGTCTATGCCCTGACGGGCACGTTAAATATGGCTGATATGGCGGCGCGGATTGCAGACGCGGGTGATAGCAGCACATTGCGCGTTGCCTTTGCATTTATCATTATCGGTCTTGGCCTCAAATTTGCGGTCTTTCCGCTGCATCAGTGGCTGCCAAACGCCTATACCTACGCCCCGTCAATGGTAACGGCATTTCTTTCCGGGACGGCAACCAAGGTGGCGATTTATGTCAGCCTGCGATTTCTCTATACGATTTTCAGTCCGGCTTTTCATTTTGAAGCGCAGACATTGCAATATGTGTTTTTGCCGCTGGGACTGGCGGGAATATTCGTTGCATCCATCGTGGCGGTTTTTCAGTCCAATATAAAACGCCTGCTGGCATATTCCAGTATTGCCCAGGTTGGGTACATCCTGGTTGGCGTCAGCTTTGCCAGTATCAGCGGACTGACGGCGGCGATTTTACATCTTTTCAACCATGCCCTCATGAAATCCGGATTATTTCTTGCGGTAGGGTGTGTCGTATATCGGACGGGGGGCTGTTCCGTTTCGTCGTTTCGCGGGTTGGGCAGTAAGATGCCCTGGACCATGGCGGCGTTTGTTATCGGGGGCCTGAGCATAATCGGTGTCCCCGCAACGGTGGGCTTTATCAGCAAATGGCATCTGGTGCTGGCGGCGCTGGAGCGCGGCTGGTGGCCGGTGGCGTTTGCCATGGTTGCCGGTTCCCTGCTGGCGTTGTTTTATTTCGGCCGGGTAATAGAGGCGGCCTATCTGCATCGGACGCCGGAGGGCGCCATAGTGACGGAGGCCCCCCCAGGCATGTTGATCCCGCTATGGGTGTTGACGATCTGCTGCCTGGCGTTGGGGATTTATTCAGACCTTACAGTTTCACTCGCCCGTGCGGCGGCAGAGGCGCTGTATTTCGATCCTCATGCTGGATTGCCCGCCCAGGCAGGACCATGATGACAGATATTACCCCTGGCGCCGCGCTTGCCTTGACCCTGCTGCTGCCAGGTCTTGGCGCGGTTGCGATTGGATTGGCGCACCGCTTCCCCAATCTGCGGGAAGCGGTAAGTTTATGCGTTGCGACGGCCCTGTGCGGCGCCGTGGTCTGGTTGCTGGCGGATTATCTTGCCGGGGGCGTGGCCCGGTTACAGGCTGTGGAGATCATGCTGGGATTGCCGCTATTGTTCGTTGTTGAACCGTTAGGCCTGGTTTTCGCAACACTCGCGTCAGTTTTATGGATTGTCATCACCGTTTATTCCATCGGATATATGCGGTGCAAAGCCGAGCCGCATCAAACCCGGTTTTACATGTGTTTTGCGCTGGCAATGGCGAGCACCATGGGGGTGGCCTTTGCGGGCAACATGATTACGCTTTTCCTGTTCTATGAGATGCTTACCCTGTCGACTTATCCCCTGGTCGTGCACCATGAAACTGATGCGGCAAGACACGCCGGGCGGGTGTATCTGGGTATTTTGCTGGGCACGTCTATTTTGTTTTTGTTGCCCGCAATAATCTGGACCTGGTCGATAACGGGAACCCTGGACTTTACAAAAGGGGGAATACTGGCGGGAAAAATCGAAGGTCCACAGGCGGCGGTCCTTTTCGCGCTCTATCTTTTTGGAACTGGTAAGGCGGCCCTGATGCCGTTTCACCGCTGGTTGCCGGCGGCGATGGCGGCGCCTGCGCCTGTCAGCGCTTTTTTGCATGCGGTGGCGGTGGTGAAGGCTGGCGTATTCACGGTGTTGAAGGCCGGCATCTATATTTTTGGGGTTGAGTTTCTCGCTTCCATGAATGTGAGTGAATGGATGATGTGGGTTTCAGCCTTCAGTCTGATCGCCGCCTCCATTCTTGCGTTGAGAAACGATGAGCTTAAGGCGCGGCTGGCTTATTCGACGATTGCGCAACTGGCTTATGTGACCCTGGGCGTTTCGCTGGCGTCCGTCATGGGCATTGTTGGCGGCGTCATGCAACTGGTTGCGCATGCGCTTGGCAAGATAACTTTGTTCATGTGCGCGGGCGCCATTTACCTGGCCAGCGGCAAGATAAAGGTCAGCGAAATGCGCGGGCTTGGCCGCGTGATGCCCTTTACATTCGGGGCTTTTTTGCTGGGCGCGTTGAGCATTATCGGTATTCCGCCAACGGGCGGCGCATGGAGCAAATGGTTTTTGATGATGGGGGCGGCGGATTCCGGGCATCAGGTGATGATTGGTGTGTGGATGCTGTCGTCGCTGATGAGTATTGCCTATCTGATCCCCGTTGTTGCGCGGGGATTTTTCCTGCCCCTGCAGGACGAAGCAGACCGCCCGCAGCCGCAGGGACGGGAAATTTCAGTTATAAGCCTGGCGCGCATGCGCGAGGCGCCCTTGTGGTGCGTCGTTCCGGCCTGCATCACAGGCGTCCTGTCCGTGCTGATTTATTTTGCCGGCCCTGCGATTGCAGGGTTTGTTTTGCCAACCCTGGGACCGTAGGAGAAGATTTTGCCCGACACTGGCGATCGAGAAAAACAGACCTATTGGCTTGATCGGCCTGCAAATGTGAAAAGGATCATCCATGTCCTTTTTTTGCTCTGCGCAGGGCTTGCTGCGCTTGATCTGATGCTTCCCCGGCACAGTGTTTTTTTCTTCGAGGCATGGCCTGGTTTTTATGCCTGGTTCGGGTTTGCAGCCTGTGTGGGATTGGTGCTGGCGGCCAAACTGATACGACGGCTGCTGATGCGCCCTGAGGATTATTATGATTGACGCCATGACGCCTGCGGCGATTTTTTTTCTTGGTGCGCTGCTGACGCCATTTTTACGCACCTGGCCGCGCAGGATTTTACTGCTGATCGTGCCGGTCATTGGTCTGTGGCAGCTATTTGCCCTTAGCCCGGTTAATGCAGGCTATATTGATTTTCTGGATTACCGGCTGATCACCCTGCGCATTGACACGCTGAGTTTGGTCTTTGGCGCGATCTTTCACATCGCGGCCTTTATCGTAGCGCTATATTCGCTGCACGTGCGCGACACGATGCAGCATGTGGCAATGCTGGTCACTGCCGGGGCCGCCATTGGCGCGGTGCTGGCGGGGGATCTGATTACCCTGTTCGTATTTTGGGAATTGACGGCCATCGCCTCGGTATTTCTGATTTGGGCGCGGCGCACCGGGCGTTCCTATGCTGCCGGCATGCGCTATTTACTTATCCAGATGGGTTCGGGTCTGCTGCTTTTATTCGGCGCCATAATGCTGGCGCGCGAAACCGGTTCGGTTGAATTCAGGCAGATGCAGCTGGGCAGCATCGCCACCTGGGCGATATTTCTGGGTTTTGGGATTAAATGCGCCTTTCCGTTGCTGCATAACTGGCTGCAGGACGCCTATCCCGAAGCCACCGTAACCGGCACGGTCGTTTTGGGCAGTTTTACAACCAAGCTGGCCATTTACGCTCTGGCGCGCGGTTTTGCCGGCGAAAGCCTTTTGATCCCCATCGGCGCGCTGATGACGGCGTTTCCGATTTTCTATGCCGTCATTGAGAATGATCTGCGCCGGGTGCTGGCCTATAGCCTGAATAATCAGTTGGGCTTTATGGTGGTTGGTATCGGCCTGGGTACTGAAATGGCGATCAATGGCGCCGTGGCCCATGCGGTCAATAATATTCTGTTCAAGGGATTGCTGTTCATGAGCATCGGCGCGGTGCTGCTGCGCACGGGCACTGCAAAAGGCTCCGAGCTTGGCGGGTTGTATAAATCCATGCCCTGGACCACGGCATTTTGTCTGGTGGGCGCGGCGTCAATTTCCGCCTTTCCGTTATTCGCGGGCTTTGTTTCCAAGGGCATGATCCTGGCGGCGGCGGCTGATGAGGGGCACTGGTTTGTCTGGCTGGTTCTGTTATTTGCGTCCGCCGGTGTTTTTCACCATTCAGGCATTAAAATTCCCTATTTCGCCTTCTTTGCCCATGACAGGGGCATCCGTTGCCGGGAAGCGCCGCTGAACATGCTGGCGGCGATGGGCATCACGGCCGCGCTGTGCATCCTGATCGGGGTCTATCCCGCTGTTTTGTACGGAATGCTGCCGTATGCGGTGACATATGTTCCGTACACGGTGGACCATGTGGTTTCACAGATGCAATTGCTGCTGTTTTCGGCGCTGGCGTTTACACTGCTGATGCGCAGCGGGATTTATCCGCCCGAGTTGCGTGCGGCAAATCTGGATATTGACTGGATCTATCGTCGTATGGTGCCGCGCTATGCCGTGATTATCGGGCGGGTGTACGGCGCGGTTGCGGCTTTGATCAGCAATGCCGGAAACGCGATGATCCGGCAGGTTCTGAACGTGGTTTATCAGGTGCATGGGCCGCAGGGTGTATTGGCCCGTACGCCGCCCATCGGCATCGCTCTGTTGTGGGTGGCGGTGCTTCTGGCTGCGACGCTTTTGCTCTATTATCTTTGACCCAAGTCCTGTTAACTGCGAGAAATAATAAACCAATAAATGCAGGGATGGGTGAAATGCCAGATACAAAAATCCTTTTGGACGGATTGTGTTTTCCGGAAGGGCCGCGCTGGCATGACGGCAGGCTGTGGTTTTCCGATATGCATGGGCCCAATGTCATTGCCGTCGATCTCAACGGTAAATCCGAAATTATCGCGACGGTGGAAAATTCACCGTCGGGTCTTGGCTGGCTGCCCGATGGGCGCCTGCTGATCGTATCCATGCGGGATCGCAAACTGCTGGTGCGCGGCGCCGATGGCAAGCTGTCGCAACATGCGGATTTGTCGCAATATGCCAGTTTTGATTGCAATGACATGGTGGTGGACGTCAAGGGCCGCGCCTATGTCGGCAATTTCGGATATGACCTGCATAATCGCGCGCCGCGCAAAAATGCTGAAATTGTGCTGGTGACGCCGGACGGCAAGGCGCAGATCGCCGCTGCTGACATACAGTTCCCCAACGGCACCGTTATTACGCCAGACGGCAAGACGCTGATTGTGGGTGAATCCATGGGCGCCTGCCTTACGGCGTTTGATATTGCGGCGGATGGCAGCCTGAGCAACCGGCGGCTATGGGCGAAGATGGAAGGGGCCGTGCCGGATGGGATCGCGCTGGATGCGGATGGTGGCGTCTGGGTCGCCTCTCCCATCAGCCACGCCTGTTTGCGCGTGATAGAGGGTGGCAAGGTTACGGACCGGGTCGAGGTTGAAAATCAGGCGTTTGCCTGCGCTCTGGGGGGGCCGGATCGCAAGACCCTGTTTCTCGCGACGGCCAAAGACAGTCATCCGGTGTCCAGTAAACAGTCGCGTACCGGGCGTATCGAAACCATTGAAGTAAAAGTTGCAGGCGCCGGCTGGCCGTAACCGAAACTAAAAGTCAGAGTAACGTCATATGGAAATGTCGGGCGAATTTCGTATTCCTGCGCCAAAGGATAAGGTCTGGGCGGCCCTGAATGACCCGGAAATTCTGCAACAGAGTGTGCCAGGGTGCCAGTCGATCACCAGGCTGAGCGACACCGAAATGGAAGGCGCGGTTACCGCCTCGGTCGGGCCGGTAAAGGCAACCTTCAAGGGATCGGTGGTGCTGTCTGACATTAATCCGCCCCACAGTTACACCTTGACGGGGCAGGGTAAGGGCGGGCCTGCGGGTTTCGCCAAGGGTGTGGCGAAAGTGGCCCTGACAGAGGATGGCGGATTTACCGTGCTGCGCTATACAGTGGACGCCAGTGTTGGCGGCAAGCTGGCCCAGATCGGCCAGCGCCTGATTGATGGCACGGCAAAGAAACTGTCTGAAGAGTTTTTTGGTAATTTCAGCGCCCTTCTGGGGGGCGGTTCATCGGCGGTGGAACCGGTTAAAAAAGCGCAGGGGCCGCCTGCAGGGCTAAGCCCGGTCATATGGATTACCGGCCTGATCATTATCATGGCCGCAATGACGCTGATGTTTGTTCTGTAGAGCAGGGCGGATAATTGGGCTAAGATAAAAGAAAGCACGCAATGGAGAGCAGCAAATGACGGTTGTCGCAATGCAGGTGAACGGCAAACAGGTCTCGGCGGATGTCGAGCCACGCACCCTTCTGGTGCATTATCTTCGTGAAAATCTGCTGCTGACCGGCACCCATGTCGGCTGTGACACCAGTCAGTGCGGGGCGTGTGTGGTGCATGTGAACGGCAAGGCGGTTAAAAGCTGCACCGTGTTGGCCGTGCAGGCGGCGGGTGCGCAGGTGCGCACAATCGAAGGGCTTGCCGATGGTGACGCCCTGCATCCCGTGCAGGCGGCGTTCAAGGAACATCACGGTCTGCAATGCGGCTTTTGCACGCCGGGCATGATCATGACGGCGGTGGATATGCTGCGCCGGATTCCCAGGCCCGATGAAACAACTATTCGTCATGAGCTGGAGGGCAATTTTTGCCGTTGCACCGGCTATCATAATATCGTCAAGGCGATCAAGGCCGCCTCGGAAGCGCTTTAATTTACCTGGGGAGAATGCGTTATGAACGCCATCGAGGCCAAGAAAGCGACCGGTATTGGGGCCGCAGTGCGGCGCAAGGAAGATTTTCGCTTCATCACGGGAAATGGCAATTATACCGATGACATAAACTGCCCGGGTCAGACCCATGCGTTTTTTGTCCGGTCTCCCCATGCCCATGCCACCGTCGATGCGATTGATTTTGCCGATGCGCTCGCCGCGCCCGGCGTGATTTCTGTGCTGACCGGGAAAGACGTTGCCGCCGATGGCCTGGGCGGGCTTATCTGCGGCTGGATGGTGCATTCCAAGGATGGCAGCCCGATGAAGACCGGGGCGCATCCCGTTCTGGCGTTAACCCATGTGCGCTATGTCGGCGATCATGTCGCGGTGGTCATCGCCGAAACAGCGGCCCAGGCCAAGGATGCGGCGGAACTGGTCGAGGTAACCTATGGCGAACTTGCATCGGTGACAGCGGTTGCGGGCGCCCAGGCGTCAGGTGCTGCCCAGGTGCATGCCGAAGCGCCGCGTAATACCAGTTTTGAATGGGAACTGGGCGATAAGGCCGCGACCGAAGCCGCTTTCAAAAATGCTGCCAGGGTGATCAGCCTGGATTTTGCCAACAACCGGCTGATTCCGAATGCCATGGAACCGCGCGCGGCGATTGGCGATTATGATAAGGGCACCGGCATCTATACCCTTTACACCACCAGTCAAAACCCGCATCTGGCGCGCCTTGTTCTGTCGGCGTTTGTGGGGGTTGCGCCAGAAAATAAATTGCGGGTGATCGCGCCCGATGTGGGCGGCGGCTTTGGTTCCAAGATTTTTATTTATGCGGAAGAAACCGTCTGCGCCTGGGCCTCCAAAAAAGTGGGACGCCCGATAAAGTGGGTGGCTGAACGCTCTGAAAGTTTTGTGTCCGACGCCCATGGCCGGGATCATCAGACCCATGCGGAACTGGCGGTGGACGCCAATGGCAGGATGCTGGGGCTGCGGGTAAAAACCATTGCCAATCTGGGCGCCTATCTTTCAACCTTTTCGGCGTCGATACCCACCTATCTGTACGCCACACTGCTGTCCGGCCAGTATGATCTGCCGGCGATTTATTGTGAGGTGGATGGCGTTTTGACGCATACAGCGCCCGTGGACGCCTATCGTGGCGCGGGGCGGCCCGAAGCGACTTATGTCGTGGAACGGCTTGTGGAAACTGCGGCGCGCGAACTGGGCATTGATCCGGCTGAATTCCGCCGCAAAAACTTTATCCGGAAATTCCCGCATCAAACGCCGGTGATCATGGCCTATGACGTTGGGGATTACGAGGCGTCGCTGAACGAAGCCTGCCGGATGATTGATTACGATGGTTTCCCGGCGCGCAAGCGCGAAGCGGAGGCGCGCGGCATGCGGCGCGGCATTGGCTTTTCCGCCTATATCGAGGCCTGCGGCATTGCGCCATCAGCCGCGGCCGGTTCGCTTGGCGCTGGCGTCGGGCTTTGGGAGTCGGCCGAGGTGCGCGTAAACCCCACGGGCAGCGTTGAGGTGATGACCGGCTCACACAGCCACGGGCAGGGCCATGAAACCACATTTGCGCAGCTTGTGTCGGACCGGCTTGGCATCCCGATAGATAATGTCGAAATCGTACACGGTGACACCGACAAGGTGCAGTTTGGCCTGGGAACCTATGGTTCGCGTTCGGGCGCGGTTGGCATGTCGGCCATTCAGGTGGCGCTGGACAAGGTGATCACCAAGGCGCGCAAGATTGCCGCCCATATTCTCGAAGCGGGCGAGGGCGACATTGTGTTTGAGGATGGCCGCTTTACCGTCGCCGGTACGGATCGCGGCATGGCTTTTGCCGAACTGGCGTTGCAGGCCTATCTGGGCATGAAATTTCCGACCAGCGAAATTGAACCGGGCCTGAAGGAAAGTTCCTTCTATGACCCGACTAATTTTACCTTTCCCGCCGGTTGCCACATCGCAGAAGTGGAGATCGACCCAGACACTGGCGTTGTGCGGGTGATAAAATTCGTGGCCGTCGATGATTTTGGAAACATCATCAACCCGATGATTGTGGAAGGACAGGTGCATGGCGGCGTGGCCCAGGGCATCGGTCAGGCGCTGCTGGAAAACGCTGTCTATGATCCCGAAACCGGGCAGTTGCTGAGCGGCTCGTTTATGGATTACTGCATGCCGCGCGCCGATGATCTTCCCAGCTTTGATGTCGGGGTAACAACAACGCCTGCGCCGTCTAACCCGCTTGGCCTCAAGGGCTGCGGCGAGGCCGGGGCGATCGGATCGCCGCCTGCCATTATCAACGCCATTACGGATGCGCTGGGTATCCGCGACATTGCCATGCCGGTAACGCCGGAGCGCGCCTGGCGCGCAGCAAACGGGTTATAGGAGGACGCCATGTATCAATTCGAATATCACCGGCCCAAAACCCTTGACGAAGTTTCGGCGTTGCTGGCGCGGCTCGAAAGCCCAAAAATTCTGGCTGGCGGAATGACCTTGCTCGCCACCATGAAACAGCGGCTGGCGGCCCCGTCGGACCTGATCGATCTGCAGGATATTGCCGGCATTGCGGGTATCAGTGTGGACGCCAGAAACGTCACCATTGGCGCCATGACATGCCATGCCGATGTTGCTGGATCACCGGACGTGGCCAGGGCCATTCCGGCGCTGGCGTATCTTGCCGGGCGGATCGGCGATCCGCTGGTGCGCCATCGCGGCACCATCGGCGGTTCGGTTGCCAATAATGATCCGTCGGCGGATTATCCGGCCGCCTGCCTTGGTCTGGGCGCAACCATAGTCACCAATATCCGTGAAATTGCAGCGGATGATTATTTCCGCGGCATGTTTGAAACCGCGCTGAAAGAAAACGAAATTATCATCAGGATCGTGTTTCCCATTCCCCTGGGGGCGGCCTATCAGAAATTTCCAAACCCCGCGTCGCGGTACGCCATGGTGGGGACATTTGTCGCCAGAACGGCGGCGGGCGTGCGCGTGGCGGTGACGGGTGCGGGGCCGGGCGTGTTTCGCATGACGGCTATGGAAGCGGCGCTCGCCAAAAACTTCTCGGCGGCAGCCCTTGACGGGATTACGGCCCCGCCGGAAGAAATGCTTCAGGACATGCACGCCAGCAGTGAATATCGCGCGGCCCTGATCAGCGTCATGGCCAAACGCGCGGTTGCGTCAATGGCGGCCTAGACCATGTTCGGATCAGACGGAATCGCCCCTGGCGATCCCGTCTGATCCGTAAAACATGGTCTATCTAATAATTTAGAGCAATTTTTCCTTTTATGATTGAACC
>JBEBFX010000235.1:0-4016 GCA_040081735.1 Alphaproteobacteria bacterium
TTGAAACGGAATTTTTTTTGAATTAATTGGGATTAATTGTCCCAAATTAATTGCTACCGTCCTTATCGTCCTGAAATGTCAGATTCCGGATTGGCGCTGATCTGGTGAATGGCCAGATCGGCGCCGTTGAATTCGTCTTCCTCGTCCAGCCTTATGCCCATTACCGCTTTCATGGCCCCGTACACGGCGAAACCGGCAATTCCCGCATAGGCCGCACCGGCCAGCGAGCCGACCAGCTGGGACATGAAGCCCACGCCGCCCATGCCGCCCATTGCCTCGACGCCGAAAATGCCGCAGGCAATACCGCCCCACAGGCCGCACAATCCGTGCAGCGGCCACACGCCCAGCACATCGTCTATCTTCCAGCGATTATGACAAAGCTGGAACACAACAACAAATATCACTCCCGCCACGGCGCCCGTCGCCAGCGCGCCGATCGGATGAAACACATTGGAACCCGCGCATACCGCAACCAGGCCCGCCAGCGCGCCATTATGCACAAATCCAGGATCGTTCTTGCCGACGATCAGCGCGGAAATAATACCGCCGACCATGGCCAGCAGCGAATTCATGGCCACCAGGCCATTGACGGCGGCAAGAGTCTGCGCGCTCATCACATTAAATCCGAACCAGCCAATGCACAGCATCCAGGAACCCAGCGCCAGATAGGGAATGTTTGACGGCGCAATGCCCACGGGCTTGCCCGCCGCGTTATAGCGCCCCCGCCGCACGCCCAGCATGATCACTGCGCCCAGCCCGATCCAGCCGCCCACAGCATGCACCACCACGGAACCGGCAAAATCGTTGAAGCGATAGCCAAAGCTGGCCTGAATCCAGTCCTGAAAACCAAAGCGCGTGCCCCACACCATGCCCTCGAACAGCGGGTAAACCAGTGCGACAATGATGGCGCTGGCCAGCACCTGGGGCCAGAATTTCATGCGCTCGGCAATGCCGCCGGAAATAATGGCGGGGATCGCCGCGGCAAAGGTCAGCAGGAAGAAAAACTTCACCAGGTCATAACCGCTGGCGGCGAACTTGTAGCCTTCGGCTTGCGCAGCGCCCGTCAGCACCTGGGCGCCGGTCAGAAAATCAACGCCATAGGCGATCGAATAGCCGATGAAGAAATACATAATGGTCGATACCGCAAAATCGACCATAATTTTCACCAGGGCGTTGACCTGATTCTTGTAGCGCACGGTGCCTGCTTCGAGAAACGCAAAGCCGCCGTGCATGGCAAACACCAGAATCGCGCCCATCAGAATGAATAAGACATCGGCGCCCATCGAAGCGCCGGATTGCGTTGTGTCCATAAGCGTCCCCCGCCCTGAAATTTCTTGATTGAGCCGTCCCCTTTGAGGGACACCTCATATTGTGCAGCCTTGGTTTGCTGATCGGGTCAAAGCGCATCTCTACAGTGTCATTGCGAGCGGCGTAGCCGCGTGGCAATCCAGGAGTCATAAGGCGCGGCCCTCGTTTGTGGCCCCTGGATTGCCGCGTCGCTTCGCTCCTCGCAATGACGCGGAGACAGTTGCGATTCAATTCAAACAGAAAATAGTCTTAGCCGGAAAAACCCTGAATGGATAGGTGTTTTGCACTCTGGCGGTTTTCGTCTAGCTTGGCGCTTCTTCCGATTCCTTGTCCTTATCCGTCAGGAAAATTTGCCCCTATGTCCTTTATCCGATCTGCGGTTACCGTCGGCAGCGGCACCCTGCTGAGCCGCGTGCTGGGATTCGCGCGCGATATTCTGATCGCGGGCATGCTTGGGGCCGGTCCGCTTGCCGATGCGTTTTTTGTCAGCTTCCGGCTGCCCAATCTGTTCCGCCGCCTGTTAGCCGAGGGCGCCTTCAATTCGGCCTTTGTGCCGCTGTTCGCCGGCAAGCTGGCGCGCGACGGCGATGCGGAGGCGCGAAAATTTGCGGAACAGTCCCTGTCGGTATTGCTGGCAATTCTGTTTCTGCTGACGATCCTGGCGGAAATTTTTATGCCCGCGCTGATGTATATGCTCGCGCCAGGCTTTGCCGGTGACCCCGGCCAGTTCGCCAATGTGGTGCTGTTCGGCCGCATCATGTTTCCCTATTTACTGTTTGTGTCGCTGGTGGCGCTGTATGGCGGCATCCTGAATTCCCTGATGCAGTTTGCGGTTGCCGCCCTGACGCCGGTGCTGTTCAACAGCATCCTGATCGTTGCGCTCGGATTGGTCATTCCCGCGTTCGGATGGCCGGGCGAGACATTATCCTGGGCTGTGGCCGCGGCGGGTGTGGCGCAGTTTCTGGTTCTGGTTGCGGCCGCCAATCGGGCGGGCATGCATTTACGCCTGCCCTGGCCGCGTCTGACGCCTGATGTGAAACATCTGCTGGCGCTGACCGGACCAGGCGCCGTTTCGGGCGGGATTGCCCAGATCAATCTTTTTATCGGGACGATTATCGCGTCCCTGCACGCGGGCGCCGTGTCGTATCTGTATTATGCCGACCGGCTGTACCAGTTACCCTTGAGCGCGATTGGCACGGCCATCGGTGTTGTGCTGCTGCCGGATTTGTCGCGCCGCCTGCGCGACGGCAATGAAGCAGGCGCGATATGGAGCCTGAACCGGGCGCTGGAATTCGGTCTGCTGCTGACCCTGCCCGCAGCGCTGGCCCTGCTGATCATTCCCGCAGAGATTGTCGATGTGATGTTCACGCGCGGCGCATTTACCCAGGCGGACGCCGACGCCACAGCGATGGCGGTGGCGGGATTTGCCGCCGGGCTTCCGGCCTATGTGCTGATCAAGATTTTCTCGCCCGCATTCTATTCCCGCGAAGACACGATGACGCCGCTGAAATTCGCCACCGCCGGAGTGGCGGTGAACATTGCGCTGTCGGTCGGGCTGTTCTTCTGGATCGGTTTTATATCGATTGCCATCGCCACCTCGGCTGCCGCATGGCTGAATGCGGGATTGCTGTGGAGGGCGTTGCGGCGTCACGGGCACATGAAACTGGATGCCCAATCATCGGCAAGGCTGCCCCGCATCGTCCTGAGCAGTGCGGGCTTTACACTGGCCTTGTGGGCGGGGGCCATGGGGCTGTCCCCCTGGCTTACGGCAAGCGCCGGGATGGCCGGGATGGCGGCGCTGGGGGCGCTGGTGCTGGGCGGCATCGTGATTTTTGCGGTGCTATGCCATTTTAGCGGGGCCATCACGCTGGGGGAACTGCGCACGGCTTTGCGGCGATAAACTTGACGCTGGTCCGGGCAAGGCGGATAAAGCCCCACTTACACCTATTGACAGGGCCAGAACCGTTACATGACCACGCACCGACCCCTTGTATTTTCCGGCGTTCAACCGACCGGCAATCTGCACCTCGGTAATTATCTGGGCGCGATCCGCAATTTTGTGCGCCTTCAGCAGACTTATTCCTGTCTGTACTGCGTTGTGGACATGCACGCCATCACAGTCTGGCAGGAACCGGCGGAATTGCGCAGCGCCACGCGCGAGGTTGCCAGCGCTTTTATCGCCGCCGGCGTCGATCCAAAAGCGCACATTATTTTCAATCAGAGCCAGGTGCCCGCGCATGCGGAGCTGGCCTGGATTTTCAACTGTGTGGCGCGCATCGGCTGGTTGAACCGCATGACCCAGTTCAAGGACAAGGCGGGCGCCAACCGGGAAAAGGCCAGCGTCGGCCTGTACGCCTATCCCAATCTGATGGCCGCCGATATTCTGGCCTACCGCGCCACCCATGTGCCGATCGGCGAGGACCAGACCCAGCATCTGGAACTGGCCCGCGACATTGCGCAGAAATTCAATACAGATTTCAGCGTGCCGGATTTCTTTCCCCAGCCCGAAGCCCTGTTACAGCCCGAGGGCGCGCGCATCATGTCGATGAAAGACGGGGTCAAGAAAATGAGAAAATCCGATCCATCCGATCTGTAGCGCATCAACCTGAACGACGACGCCGACACCATCGACAGCCCCGTCGCCGCCCCCAGCACGCGCGCCGAGCCCCAGCCGCACGCGGCGCGCGCCTCGTTGAAGGCCCAGTGCG
>JBEBFX010000077.1:0-14578 GCA_040081735.1 Alphaproteobacteria bacterium
GAATATTTCAGCCATGTCGAGGCGCAACACGCGTTGGTCGGCGACCGCACCGGCCTGACATTCCGTCTGGGCGATGCTGTGCGCGTGCGCCTGATGGAAGCCACGCCGGTCAGCGGCGGCCTGCGTTTTGAGCTGGCGGATCACGACGCCACAGCGCCCGGCATCCGGCGTTCATCCTCGCGGGGCCAGGGCGCGGGGCCGGGCGGGACGATCCGCCTTCCGGGCAAAGCGCCCGCCGGCAAAAAACCCTCCTCACGCCCGGGCGCCGCGCGCAAACTGCCCGGCCCCGCAGGCGCCCCGCCGCCAAAAACCGCCAAGGGCAAAAAAGTCCGCAAGGCCAAGCGGGTGCGAACAAAGAAGTAGTTGGTATGGTATTGTCGTTCCAATAAAGTGGGCGCGTGTCTGAGCCCGACAAATTTGATATTGGGTGCGACGGCGGGACTTGAACCCGCGCCCTTTCTGCCCATACTATCGGAATATCACCAGCCAGTGATATCACGGCAGCATGTAGTAAACAGAATGCTCTATCCAGCTGAGCTACGCCGCAATTCCGTTAAGCCTGTTTTATGTGAGCAGTGGCTGCCTTTAGTCCGCCACGACTGGAAGCTTGAAGCTTGATCTCTTTTGCTTTTTCCTTTGCTTCCTCAAAATCCGGGGCAATATTTTTCATTTTTTTTACGAGACCAGATAGGTCGTATTCGTTAGTCGCTTTACCGCCGTTTGGATGATAGCGTTGAGCGCGTTTTAGCAGACCTGCTTTTTCCATATCGGCAATGTGACGCTGGACTTGGCGCTGGCTCATGTTTAGTCGATCGGCGATTGTTTTTTTGCTCGGAAATGGTTTTTTATCTTGTGTCCACCAAAAATCTATCAGGTGCATGAGTATGGCAAGTTGGGTTGGATTCAAACCAATGCGCAGTTGCGCCTGAAAAAGGATTGAAGGGACCATGCAGAAGCCCTGTTTCGTAACCTCTTGGCCCCACTTTTTATCAAATTGTTTCTCCTCACTCCTCTTGGGGATAGGGATTACGTTATCGGGTTTGTTATCGGACTGATTGTTTTTCATATCAAGAATTTCCCAATTTTGTTCCTGTGCCTCATTTAATATGGGAGAAATATCAGCTTAGTAAAGGGATACCTAGGAGACAAAATAAACTAGTGGAGAGGGTATCTATGTCTTATTGTCTACCCGTCATCTGCGTCCGATAAATAATATCCACTATACAAATCACATTGTAATTAACGTGAATATCAATAAATACAGATAGTACCAGTCATTAGTGACTGGTAGACAGTGCAGCTTTCTCTTTTTTTTCCGTTTTATCGGTAAAGAACCCTGTGATGTGGATTTAACCGATTATCATTAGGAGGATTGCGATATGGCAATGAAAAATCCCCCGCATCCAGGCGAGGTCATCCGGGAGTTGTGCCTGAACCCGATGGATTTGAGCGTGACCAAAGCCGCAGAAGGACTTGGCGTCAGCCGGAAGACGTTGTCAGAATTGCTCAATGGGCATTCCGGCATTTCCCCGGAAATGGCGGTGCGGCTGTCCAAGGCTTTCGGCGGCAGCGCCGAAAGCTGGCTGACGCAACAGATGCTGTATGATCTGGCGCAGGTTCAGAAAAAAGCTGCAACAATCAAGGTCCGGCGATTTGAGGCGGCGTGAGGCAAAAATATAATAATTACTCCCCCACCTGCAGCAGCTTTCCGGTGCGGCGCGCGGATTTGAGGCAGGACAGAAACCACCAGGACGCCGCGCCGAGATAGACGGCGTTCAGCGCCAGCGCCATGAACAGTAAATCCAGGCGGATTTTATGATCGATCATGATGGCGCGCATGCCTTCAAACACATAGGACGGCGGCAGGCTCCAGGAAAGAATCTGCACCCATCCCGGCAAAATCGCCACGGGGTAATATACCGCGCATAAGGGCGCGAGGCCGAAGATCAGCGCCCATGCCAGGCTTTCCGCCCCCATGCCGTAGCGCAGCACCAGCCCGGACACCAGAAGGCCCATCGACCATCCGGCCATGATCAGGCAGATGAAAAACGCCACAAGCATCAGGCCAAGGCTGTACAGATTGAAACCGAAGAACCAGATCGCCAGCAGGGTCGCCGGGAAAATGCCAAACACCGTGCGCAGAACGCTCATGGTCAGCAGCGCGTAGATGAATTCGCGCGGGCGCAGCGGGCTGACCAGCAGATGCCCCAGATTGCGCGACCAGATTTCCTCAAGGAACGACAGCGCAAAACCCATCTGTCCACGGAACATCACGTCCCACAGCATCACGGCGCCCAGCAGCACGCCAAACGCCTGGGCGAAAAAACTGCTGTTTTCATGCAGGAAAGAAGTGATGAAACCCCACATCACCATTTGCAGTGTGGGCCAGTACCACAGATCCAGCACGCGCGGCCACGACCCCTGGATCAGATAGAGATAACGCAGCACCATTGCCGCAACGCGGTGCATTGCGCTATCGCGCAGGGCTATGGCGGGAAGGCTGCGGGGTATCGTCTGGTCTTCGATATTCATGGGTTAATCCGGTCAGCCCTTCAGGACGGAACGCCCGGCATATCTGGCGGCGGTTCCAAGAATTTCCTCGATTCGGATCAGCTGATTATATTTCGCAACCCGGTCGGAACGCGCCAGTGATCCGGTTTTGATCTGGCCGCAATTGGTGGCGACCGCCAGATCGGCGATGGTTGCATCTTCGGTTTCACCGGACCGGTGCGACATCACGGCGGTATAGGCGGATTTGTGCGCCAGCTCGACCGCCTCCAGAGTTTCGGTCAGGGTGCCGATCTGATTGACCTTGACCAGAATTGAATTGGCGGCGCCGCGTTTGACGCCGTCCTTCAGGCGCGCTGTATTGGTCACGAACAGATCATCGCCGACCAGCTGCACCTTGGCCCCCAGCGCATCGGTCAGGGCTTTCCATCCGGCCCAGTCGTCCTCGGCCATGCCGTCTTCGATGGAAATAATCGGATAGCGTTTTACCAGATCGGCGTAATAGGCCACCATGCCGGCGCCATCAAGGGTCCTGCCTTCGCCCGCCAGAATATATTTGCCGTCCCTGTAAAATTCAGTCGAGGCCGCATCCAGCGCAAGATAAATATCCTCGCCGGGCCGGTAGCCCGCTTTCTCGATTGCCTTCATAATGAAATCCAGCGCATCAGTGGCCGAACCCAGCGCCGGGGCAAAGCCGCCCTCGTCCCCAACATTGGTGTTATGGCCCGCATCTTTCAGACCGGCTTTCAGGGTATGGAAAACTTCCGCCCCCATGCGCACCGCCTCTGCAATGCTGGCCGCCGCCACCGGCATGATCATGAATTCCTGAATGTCGATGGGATTGTCGGCATGCGCCCCGCCGTTGATGATGTTCATCATCGGCACCGGCAAGGTGCGCGCCAGCGGTCCGCCCACATAGCGGAACAGCGGCAGTTCCAGTTCGTTGGCCGTGGCCTTTGCGATGGCCAGCGACACGCCCAGAATGGCGTTGGCGCCCAGCCGCGACTTGTTGGGCGTGCCGTCCAGATCGCACATCATCTGGTCCAGCACGACCTGGTCTTCGGATTCCATACCGGACAGAAGATCAAACAAATCCTCGTTCACGGCGGCAATGGCCTTTAGAACGCCTTTGCCCTTGTACCGCGCGCCGCCGTCGCGCAGCTCAACCGCCTCGTGGGCGCCGGTAGAGGCGCCCGATGGCACGGCGGCGCGTCCCATTGCGCCCGATTCCAGAATGACATCAACCTCGACTGTCGGATTGCCCCGGCTATCGAGAATTTCCCGGCCCTTAATATCAACTATGGCAGTCATGAATAAACCGGCCCCCCCTGAATAAGAAATGTCGCTGGATAGATGTTCCGGTTCATAGCGGAAAGCCGCATAAAAGTCATTGCGGTCGTGACGCGTGGCTATATGGGCTTATTGACGATGGCTGGACGTCTAAGCCAGCATGGTCAGGCCGCCGGTGCGCCATGACGCCGCACCGGTTTTAGGATAATGCAGGGATCGGCTAATCAGTTGCTATCTGCATCGCTGTTCGGGAACGGGGCGAAAGGAAACGGCGGCGTATCCGTATGAAACAGGATAAAGGCCAGCACTTCGCCCAGATACACCAGCAAATCCCTGGTGAATTTCGCAATTTCCTCGTTTTTGGTCTTGTTCACTGCAACACAGATGAATTGCACGACGCTTAACAACACCAGGGCGTTGAAAGTGAAATAGCCGAGCACCGCCACGCCAAGGGCGTAAAGCAGTCTGACTTTCAGCGGCTTGTCCGCCAGACTGTCATCATCACTGGGAGGATAAGCGCCAGCGCGATCAACGTAACTCATATTCCTTAAACTCCGGATCAATTTTGAAGATAGGCTCTATATAGGTAATACCAGCGAGATATATAAATATTCTTAAGCAGATTTGAAGACGGGTGTGTTGTTTTGATCTGATAAGTGGCCAATAAGCAACACGCCCGCAGCAAAACCGGCAAGATGGGCATCCCAGGCAATCAGCAGGACATGTTCGGACACCCTTATGCCGGTAAGGCCAAAGACGACATTCATCAAGGCCCAGATGCCGCTCAGCCTGAGGAAACGGGGATCGTTAAGCGGCAATAAGCGCATGCGCCGGGAAATGGCCGTCCGGGGGCCATATCCGGCAGGTCCGGAGGACGGCTCCAGGGCGTCAAATACGGCGCCCCGGAACGCCGCCCCCATCATGCCGGATATGGCGCCTGACGCCCCGACCATTGGTGTCAGGGAGCCATAATCAACCAGAACATGCATCATGGCGGCAAAAATGGCGCACATGAGATACAGAATGATAAATCGTATGCTGCCGATCTGGCGCGCCACGGCGCTGCCGAACGCCAGAAGCCAGGCGCAGTTAATCGCCAGATGGGTAAAATCCGCATGCAGGAAGGCATAGGTTATGAAGGGTGGGATCGCGGACCAAATGCCTCCCGGAAAAGCCGATATCACCCCGGGCATGTATCTTGCCGGCAACACTCCGAACATGACAACGACAAAGCGGTCAAAACCCGGCGCCAGTATGCTGCGAAGCGCATGGGTCAGAATCAGTATGCCAATCAGTACAACAACGGCTCCGGGAACAAAAAATACCGGTTGTCCCGGGCTGTGTTTAACCTTTGCGCGCATGAGCAGTGTTGCCCCATATGTCCGGCACCTGGACGTACAACGAAATTCACAAGGTAGTGATTCGTTTTGTCTAGCATGAATTGGGCGCACGCGCGTGATATGGTTACCCCGGTCCTGGTAATGTAAAACCTGTTCAAAATGTGTCAAATTGCACAGAAAGCGTGGTTAACCCCTGTAACGATAGATTTACCATGTACGTGCAGAGTGCCGAGGCTGTATAGGAGTAGTGTGGATGCTGTATGGGTTCGCCTGTTCCTCAGACGCATATCAATTTTCAGGGAAATTTAATAACGGATGCCAGAAATGCCTTTGGGATTAGTCCGGTTCGGGTTCTGGTTCGCCATATCTGGCCTGCTGTCGTTTCCGGCGCTGGCGGATAAGCAGGTGGTGGGCGCCGCTGCGGCAGTTGTGCGCCAGGTCGAGGGCATATCCGGCGCGGACGTGCGTAAACTCAAAATTTCGGACAACGTGTTTTTTAATGAAGTCATTGCGACCAAGGCCGACAGCGCCTCCAAAATCCAGTTTCCAGATGACACGCTTTTGACGGTCGGGCCGAATTCAAAGGTGACCATTGACGCCTTTGTATACGACCCGAATTCCAAAAACTCCAAAATGGTGGTTAACGCCACTCTTGGGGTGGCGCGGTTCGTGACCGGACGCATGGGAAGCGCCGCCTACCAGATCAAAACGCCCACTTCGACAATTGGTGTCCGCGGCACCATTCTGACCGTTTCCGTGGAAGAGGATGGCTCATCGAGCGCCATTGTCGAATCCGGCGCCATTACCGTGCAGGGCGAAACAGGCGAGCCGGTTGATGTCGCGCAAGGCCTGTCGACAACGACTGAGCCGGGTGAGCCAGCGTCGGAGCCGGCGCCGCCCGCTGCAGAAGTCGAGGCGGATGTGGCCGACATGGATGTAACGCTGATGCTTGACGGGGGTGAGCAGGGCGGCAACGACGCAGTCGATGATGGAGATTTGCTGGAGATTGTCGAAGAAGTTGAACAAACACGCGCCGCCGGTTGCGGTTGCTAGTTCAGGTAATAGACGCCGAGTGGCCGTCGGATTTAGGGGAATGGGGGAAAATATGCGTTTTTTTACGCACTGCCGGGGATTGTGCGGGGAAGTGAGGTCCCGATTTGCAGCCGGTCTGTTGCTGACGCTTGCGCTGCTGACGGGCGCCCCGGCTTTTGCCCTCGATGCAGGACAGACGGTGACCGGCAGCGTCCGGCTGGGCGGCATCAGCGTGCCGCTGCCGGACGGCGAATGGACAGCCTATTACGCCGTTGAAGATAAGGACGAGAAATTCCAGACCTCCAAACTCGGGCTTGTCCTGATCAATGGCAAGGCCATCAAGCAGACGGCGTATTTCCGGGTATCGCGTTCAAAAGTTGGCGCGGGCTTCAAACCCTATGAGCAGTGCGCGCAACCTTATTATTTCTACGGTGAAACGACGCTGAATCAGATAGGCGGGGCACAGGATTGCTGGCATGTTCTGGTTGAAACACTGGCGCCGGATGACGCTTCCGACCGCCAGAAGGCAATACTGGAGTTTGCCAAATCCAGGGGTGTATTTCTTCCCCTTGCCGCCATTGGTTCGCGTTTTCATCGCGCCAGCCCGGAAGTTCTCTTGCAGGCATCCTATGGCTGGACGCCGGATCTGATTGTGAAGGCGCCAAAAGATATAAAGGTCTGGCGGTTTCAGGACTGGACCGCCGAGGCAGTGGCAAAGGATCCGCGAAAAAAGGTGATCATGACCAAATTTAAACGCTGGGGCGAGGAATGGCGGCCACAGATTGACACGGCCTTCTCCGGCTTCGGGAAGAAGTAACAGGCTCCCATGCGTCTTGCGCTTTTAAAACTTTCTGTTGGCATGATGGCGGGGCTGCTGCTGGCTGTATTGCCCGCCTATGCCCAGACCCCCCCCAATATTCCAGGCGCCGCCGATCCGGGCCGGTTGCAGGAACGCTTTGAAGCGCCGAGGCTGCCGCGCGCGGTGGAAGAACCGCTGCTGCCGGACGGTGAAGAGCAATTACCTCCGAAAGAAGCGGAAAGAATTCGTTTTACCCTGAGTTCCATTACGCTTCGCGGGAACACGGTATTTTCGGAAGCGGACCTGGCCGCGCTTTACCAGCCGCATCTCGGCAAGGAAATTTCACTTTCCACCGTTTATCAGATCACCGATGGGATAACGGCCTACTACCGCAATGCGGGTTACGTGCTGGCGCGTGCGGCGGCGCCTGCCCAGCGGGTTGAAAACGGCAATGTGCAGATTGTGATATTCGAAGGGGTGATTGGCAAGGCGACGATGGAAGGCAAGATACCGGCGCGCCATGATCTGCTGGACGCCTATCTGAAAAAAATCACCGATACTGTTCCGCTTAGAAGCGATCTGCTGGAACGATATGTACTGTTGATGAATGACTTGCCGGGGATCAACGCCAAGGCGGTCCTGGTGCCGTCGTTTGAAACCGCCGGGGCAACGGATCTGGTGCTGCAAATCTCGGAAGACCGTTGGGATGCGGCGGTTAGCGTGGATAATCGCGGCACTGAATTTATTGGTTCGGTGCAGTTTCGCGCCCAGGGCGGGGTGAACAATCTGCTGGGTAATTTTGAACGCATCAGCGGCCAAAGCGTTGTTACCCAGAACACCAATGAGCTGCGCTTCTTTGACCTCGGCTATGTGCAACCGGTTGGGACAGAGGGCACGCTGGCGGGGATTTCGGCGAATATCAGCTATTCCAATCCGGGCGCGGCTTTGAAGGCGTTCGATGTTGAAGGGCAAAACCGCTCGATTACAGCATCGCTCAGCCATCCATGGCTGCGGTCGCGGCGTCAAAATCTGACTTTCCAGGGCAGCTTTACGGCTAAGAATTCCAGCACCGATCTTCGCAGTTCGATGCTGACAGAAGACCGGCTGCGGGTTGTCCGCGCCGGGGCCTCGGCGGATTTCAGCGACCCGTTTGGCGGCGTAAACCTGTTTGGGTTGGATGTCAGCCAGGGGCTTGATATTCTGCACGCCACCAAAAGCGGCGATAACAGCCGCACCCGTCCCAGCGGGCGCGAAGACTTCACAAAAATTACCGGCAACGCCATGCGCATTCAAAGCATCACCGGGCGCACGCGTGCGGTGTTCGCCGTCAATGGCCAGTATGCGCTGTCGCAGTTATTTTCATCGGAAGAATTCGGCTATGGCGGCGTGCCGTTCGGTCATGCCTATGACCCGTCGCAATTAACTGGAGATCATGGCGTGTCTGTGCGCGCGGAAGGCCAGTATACGGTGCCCTACGAGCATGATTTTCTGCGCTCCAGCGAACTGTATGGCTTTTATGATCTGGGTTCGGTCTGGCATATCGATAACACAGCCCGGCCCTGGAAGGAATCGGCGGCGTCCCTGGGCGGGGGCGCGCGTTTCACCCTCAGCGACAAGGTGATAGGCTATGTCGAGGTTGCCAAACCCCTGACCGTCAGCGTGCCCGCCCGTGGCTCCGAAGGCAAATCGCCGCGCTTCTTTTTCAGCCTGACCGCGCCGCTTTAACGGGGGCGGCGGCTTACCCCCGGGCCGCTGGCAGGCACACCATTCCAAAATGGCTGCTTTCCTATTTCAGGTTGGGGATCAGGCAGGTGTGGATCGATTCGTCGCCGGGCACCTGGCGCGCCAGGGTTTTGATCGCCAGTTCGGCATCCGTCAGATCAAAGTCATGGGTGTGCATTTTCTCGAACGGCACCGTGCGCTTTTCGAGCAGGCTGATGGCGCTGGCGTAACCCGACCAGGTAACGCCGATGGCGCCCTTGATGGTGATTTCCTTCATCACGATCATATCGGAAACAAAGCCCGGCACCGGCTTGAAGCCTTTCACGCCCGCCAGCACGATGGTGCCGCCGGGCCGCACGAAACTCAGCGCGTCGGTCACCGGATCGGTCGCATAGGCGGACACGTCCACGACCACGTCCGCACCCTTGCCGCCCGTATATTGCTTTACCTTGTCCCTGGCTTTTTCGTTCTGGACATCAATGGTGTGATCCGCCCCGAAAAGTTTGGCGATTTCCATTTTAGGGCCGTCGGCTTCCAGCCCGGTGACGATGACTTTTGCCGCTCCGGCCTGTTTTACCGCGGCGACACTTGACAGTCCGCGCTGCCCCGGCCCCATGATCACCACGGTGTCGCCCGGTCTGGTTTGCGGAATTTCCACCGCCCAGCGAAACCCGGCGCCCAGCGGATTGAACATCACCGCCAGTTCGATTGGCAGAGTCTTGCTGATCTTGTGCACGATCGTATTTGGGTCCAGATACATATATTCCGCATAGCCGCCCCACAGGCCGCCGCCGTCGCTGATCGGAACATAGGAATAGATGCGCCGGTTATCGCACAGGTGATAGCGCCCCCCGAGACAGGGCGGGCAGAAGCGGCAGGAAATCATCGATTCGACCGCCACCCGGTCGCCAACATTCACGCCCCAGCGCTTTGCTGCATTATCGCCGATGGCTTCGATGAACCCGACCGGCTCATGGCCCGGGATCACGTTCATCGGCATATTCAGAACGCCTTCATATTGCTCGTAATCACTGCCGCAAATGCCGCAGGCCTCAACCCGCATCAGGGCGGTGTCGGCGGTGATCGCTGGAACCGGCAAATCCATGCGCTCGAATTTTTTGGCGCCCGTCAACACCATAGCCAGAGATTTTTTCGGAGGCATTTCCGGGTTCCTTTTTTGTTAGCTGTTTTGCAGAAGCCTATAATAGATTACGCCCATAACAAACCAAAGCAGCAAGGGAGGCATTCCTGAAATCGTCATCGGGACATACGCCGGCTGCTCATTGCGGGAGACACTGAAAATGGCAAAACTGCCTCTGAACGGAAAACTGCTTGGCCATGTGTTCGAGGCGGTTGAAGTAAGCTGGGATCATAAGGACACCATCCTCTATGCGCTCGGCGTCGGGGCAAAGCCGGCTGGCCAGCTGGAATTTGTCTTTGAAGGCAAGGGGCCGAAAGTGCTGCCGAGCTTCGCCGTGATTCCCGGAGGGCGCGGCATGGCGGCGGCCATAGAGAATATCGATCTGCGGCTTGAAATGCTGTTACACGGAGAACAGTCGTTCACTTTGAGGCGCCCGATACCGCCCCGTGCCAAAGCCCGGGTATTCAGCAGGATCATAGAGGTCTGGGACAAGGGCAAAGCGGTTGTCGTCGGCATCGAAGGGACCCTGGAAGATAATGACGGTGTGCTGCTGACCACTTACGCCAGTCTTTTCGTGCGCGGCGCGGGCGGCTTTGGGGGCGAACGCGGACCGGCGACTGACGGTAAAAACGCCCCGCCGGAACGCGCGCCCGATGCGATCGTTTCGGAAACCCCCCTGCTGGAACAGGGGGCGATCTACCGCCTGTCAGGGGACTGGAACCCTATCCACATCGACCCGGAATTTGCCAGAATGGGCGGCTTTGACGCCCCCTTCATGCACGGCCTGTGCACCTATGGTTTTGTGGGCCGCGCCGCGCTCAAGGCGCTGTGCGGCAATGATCCGGCGAAATTCGTCTCCATGACGGGGCGTTTTGCCGACCGGGTGCTGTTCGGGGACACGATCATCACCAAAATGTGGAAAACCGCGCCGGGAGAGGCCATAATCCTGGCTGAGACCCAAAAGGGGAATATTGTCCTGTCCCAGGGCAAAGTAACTTACGCGGCATAAAGTGACTTACGCGGCATGATGAATGGAAAAGTCCCGCCAGGAACAAAAATCAGTTGCAAACAGGACTTTTTTGTAAAAATATGTTATAAGAGATTTAATAAGAGACGCAGAGGAGCGATCAGGATGATCAAGAAACCGATTTCGGCTGATTCACACATCACCGAACCGCCGAATTGTTATACCGATTATATCGATCCGAAGTTTCGTGACGTTGCCCCCCATATCCGTTTTGAAGAGGGCAGGGGTGATATTTACGTCATCGACGGCATGCCAAACCCGATTCCGATGGCGCTTGTCGCCGCCGCTGGAAAGGCCCCTGAAGAGTTGACCATGGACGGCGCGCGTTTCGAAACCCTGCACAAGAGCGGATGGAATTCGAAATACCGCGTGGCAGACCAGGAACGCGATGGCGTCGCCGCTGAAATCATCTACCCCAGCGTGGGCATGGTTCTGTGCAATCATCCCGACTTTGTCTACAAGCGCGCCTGCATGAAGGCCTATAACCGCTGGCTGCTGGAATACGCCTCGGAGAACCGCAAGCGGATCATTCCCCTGGCGCAAATTTCCATGGGATCCATTGCCGAAGGCATCGAAGATCTGAAGGAGATCAAGAAGCAGGGCTTTGATGGCGTCATGATGAACGGCATTCCCGCCGAACTGGATTATGATCATCCGGATTATGACAAGTTCTGGCAGACCGCGATTGATCTGCAATTGCCCCTGTCGTTTCACATTCTGACGGCGGGTGACAGTGGCGGCGTGCTGGGCGGCAAGCTGCGCGGCCCGCGCATCAATGGTTTCCAGTCCATCATTCGCGGCTGTCAGGACATCATGGGCATGCTGGTGTTTTCCGGTGTGTTCGAACGCAATCCGGCGCTCAAGATTGTCTGCGTCGAGGCGGACGCCGGCTGGGCGCCGCACTTCATGTACCGCATGGATCATGCCTACAAGCGCCACCGTTTCTGGATGAAGGGGCAGGAGCTGAAAAAGCTGCCCAGCGATTACTTCAAGGAAAACATCTATATGACCTTCCAGGATGACTGGGTGGCGTTCCAGATGGCGGACATGGTCAACACCAGGCGTCTGATGTGGGCCAATGATTTTCCGCATTCCGACGCTACCTGGCCGTGGTCGCAGGAAGTGCTTAACGAGCATTGCAAGCATCTGACCGAACAGCAGCGCAACGATATCTGCCACAACAATGTTGCGGAGTTGTACAAGCTCAACATTGCAGCCTAAACGGCGCTGACTACGCTTTCTCGCAGCCGGCGCGGTTTGACCGCTGCGTCGGCTGTTTCAGTTTTTGTCCCTCAAGCAGGAGATCAGCAGATGGATTATGATATCAAAATTACCGGCGGTCTTATCGTCGACGGCACAGGCTCCAAAGGATATTTCGGCGATGTCGGGATCAAGGACGGCAAAGTAGCCGCACTCGGAAAGGCGCCCGGCACGGCCGCCAAAACCATCAACGCGGACGGCAGGGTTGTTTGTCCGGGTTTTGTTGATATTCATACGCATTATGATGCGCAAATCATCTGGGACCGTATGCTGACGATCTCGCCCTGGCACGGGGTGACGACGGTCATCATGGGCAATTGCGGGTTCAGCGTTGCGCCAACCAGGCCGGATCATCGTGACATGATCATGCGCACGCTGGAAAATGTCGAAGGCATGAGCGTCGCGGCGTTGAAGGCGGGCCTTGGCGATCAATGGCCGTTTGAAACTTTCCCGGAATTTCTGGACGCTATTGAAAGCCGGGGCACGGCGATCAATGTGGGCGCCCTGATCGGCCATACGGCGGTGCGGCTCTATGTGATGGGCGAAGAATCGACCCAGCGCGAAGCGACGGCGGACGAAGTCGCCAAGATGCGCAAAATCGTGTTTGATGCGATCGAAGCAGGCGCCGTTGGCTTCGCCACCTCGCAGGCCTTTACGCATGTGGGATATGACGGCTTGCCCGTGCCCAGCCGTCTGGCCAGCTTTGATGAAATCCGCGAGCTGTGCGGCGCGTTGGGAGATGCAGGCAAGGGCATGGTCCAGGCGACGATCGGCAAGGGTCTGGCGTTTGAACAATTCGCCACCCTGTATCAGGAAACCGGCCGTCCCATCAGCTGGACAGCGCTGCTGTCCGGTCTTGGCGGCGGCGGGCTCGGCGTGGGTTCAGCCATGGATCAGTTGCGGCGTTCGGATGAACTGATTGCAGCGGGTAACAAGGTCTATCCGCAGGTAACGCCCCGCGCGCTGCAGTTTGAGCTGCAGTTCCGGGCGCCCTTCATCTTCGAAAGCTATCCGGCATTCAAACCGGTCTCAAAGGCGGATCTGGAAGGCAAGAAAAAGATTTACGCCGATCCAAAATTCCGGGAAACCTTCCGTGAGCTGATTAAAACCGGCCTCGGCAGCAGCTGGCACAAGGCGACGATAACCTATTGCCCGCATGATCCCTCTCTTGAGGAGCGCCTGCTGGCGGATGTGGCCAACGAGCGCGGCGTGCATCTTGCCGATCTGACGCTTGATCTTTCGCTGAAAGACAATCTGGAAACCCGCTTCCGGATGCCAATCGCCAACGCCAATGAAGACGAGGTTTTACCCCTGCTACAGAACAAGAATACCGTTCTGGGCCTCTCGGATGCGGGCGCTCACGCCAGCCAGTTGTGCGACGCCTGCGCCTCGACCTATCTTCTTGGGCATTGGGTGCGCGAGAAAAAAGCCATTGAGCTTGAAGAAGCTGTGCGCATGCTGACATCGCGTCCGGCCGAAGTTTTCGGCATCACTGATCGCGGCACATTGAAGATCGGCGTGCCGGCCGATGTGGTGGTGTTCGATCCCGAGACGGTAGGGGCCTCCAAGTTGCGCCGTGTGCATGATCTGCCTGCCGGTGCGGACCGTCTTGTTTCAGACGCGTCGGGCATTGATGCGGTAATCGTCAACGGCGTTCTGTTGCGCCAGGAAGGGGTTGACGCGTTCAATGGCGCGTCCGCCAATCTGCCGGGCCGTTTGTTGCGCAACGGCGCGGCGGCTTAGGTTTATCTGCCATCGGCTTATAACGGCGAGCCGTTGTCATTCTGAGCGAAGCGAAGAATCTCTGAGTACTAAAAGGAGATCCTTCGCCTTTGGCTCAGGATGACAGATTACCTGCAATGGGGATTTGTATAAGGCTCTGTTTATTCAACCCCAAAGACGCGGGGCAATTCATCCGTATTGTCTTTTGCGATTTCCAGAACGGTGAACGGCGCGCTTTTTTCCCCGGACATGCCAGGCGCTCCCAAAGGCATGCCAGGCAGTGAGATGCCCTGGACGTCAGGCCGCTCGGCCAGCAGCCGGTCGATCATCTGAACCGGCACATGCCCCTCGACGGCATAGCCATCGATCAGCATCATATGGCATCCCGCCAAGTCTTCCGGGATGCCCTGCCGCGCGCGTAACTGCGGCAGTTCCCCGGTTGGAATAACAGTCATCTGATAGCCATTCTGGCGCAGATAATTGGCGTAATCTTCACAACAGCCGCAATCAGGATCCTTGTACAGGGTTCCCATTTTTACGGCGTCATCGGCCAACGCCCGAAGCGGCAACAGCAAGGCGGCCAGAAGTATCAATGATCTCAGGTTCTGCATGACGCCAGGATAATGTTCCGGCCGGGACATTTCAACCGTTCATATCAGACGCGGGCACTTTCCAAGGCGGCGGACATGCCGTAGGTTGCCTAGAGCAATTCCTTTTATGATTGAACCAACAGGTTC